>JAYQGD010000260.1:0-3770 GCA_038140415.1 Rhodospirillaceae bacterium | reverse complement strand
TTCACCCAGCCACTTACACGCACGCGAACTTCATCCTGAAAAGCATCTTTCACCGCCGCGGCAAAGAAAACGGCGGGGTGAAACTGGATAAGGTTCATTTCGTCTGGATGAACCGGGATCAATTTTCCTTCGAATGGTTTAGTGACATGCTGGCCGGACTGGAGGCACAGGACCCCGACAAATCCTTCTTGGATATTCAGGTCTACCTGACAGGGGTAAAGCTGGATATGACGTCCGCACTTTTGGATGTGGCCCTGGACGTGCATCACACGGAAACCGGCAAAGATCTGTTCACCGGCCTCGCACATCGCACCAATCTGGACCGGCCAAATTGGTCCGCCATATTCAAATCGTTGGCGGAGGAACATCAGGGCAAAAAAGTGGATGTCTATTTCTGTGGTCCCGGCGGGCTGTCGAAGCAGCTCTCGTCCCTCGCCGCCCGGCATGGGTTCGGGTACAGAAAGGAAAACTTCTAAGACACTATATACTGGTGCAGGGCCATGCCGGCATGGACAAACCCGTAGGCGATCATCCCGAAGATCACGGCGTAGAGGAATACGCGGAGATGGGACTTGAGCTTGGTCACGGGATTTCCAGCACCACGTTGCCGATATGCTTAGCCGCCTCAACCATCTCGTGGGACGCCCGGACGTCTTCCAGCGGAAAGGTCTTGGCGATGGTGGTGACCAAGCCACCGTCGGCCACCATCTCGTTCAACATCGCGGCCCCGGCCTGGCGTTGGGCGTCGTTTATCTCGTAGACGATGAACCATTTGAGGGTCGCACCCTTGCGAATGAAGTGCATGGCCGGCACCTGGGCCACCGGATCGTTGGTGCCGTAGATAATGACCGTGCCGCCGGGTTTCAGCACCTCTCCATAGGTGAGCCCGTTGCCGGAGAGATTGACCTCGATGATGCGGTCGACCCCGGCCCCGTCGGTGGCTTCCAGCAGCCCCGCCACGTAATCCTCGTCCGTATAGATGAGTGCTGCGTCCGCCCCGGCGTCGGTCGCATAGGCCGCTTTCTCGTCCGAACTCACGGTGGTCAGCACGGTCGCGCCCAACCGTTTGGCGATCTGGATCAGGTGATGGCCGACCGCCCCGGCGCCGCCCTGGATCAAGACCGTCTGGCCTTTGATGTCGCCCTCTATAGTGAGCGCCCGATGCGCGGTCAGGAACGGAATGCCGAAGCAGGCGCCTTCGTTAAAGTCCGCCCCGTCGGGCAGCGGGAACACCAGGTTTTGCGGCAGGACCACATATTCGGCGGCGGTGCCCAGGGGCCTCAGGTATTGGGCGTTCAGCACCCAGACCCGCTGACCCGGCGCGAGCCCGCTGACCCCGTCGCCCACACTGTCGACCACACCCGCGCCGTCGCTATGGGGGATGATCAGGTCATAGCCCATGCCGCCGCCCCGGCCCCGGTAGCGCGCCTTCCAGTCCGACGGATTAACGCCGGAGGCATGAATGCGCACCCGAACCTCGCCGGCGGCCGGCTCCGGAGTTTCCACCTCGCCCACCTGCAGAACCTCGGGCCCGCCCAGTTCCGTGTAATACGCCGCTTTCATGATCCGCCTCCCCTCACCTGTTGAACCTCAGGAGACCATGAGTCGCCAAGGCTGGCAAGATGGGCCCCTCTCAGACGCGGTTGATTGTGCGCGCGGATTGGAGGAAGGTGCGCCATGCAAAAACCCTCGAATATGTTGGGAGACATCTACGGCGGCATCACGGCGGCCGTGGTCGCTTTGCCGCTAGCCCTCGCATTCGGTGTGGCGTCCGGCGTCGGCCCCATCGCCGGGCTTTACGGCGCGATTGCCGTCGGCTTCTTTGCAGCCGTCTTCGGCGGCACCAACACACAGGTCTCCGGGCCCACAGGACCAATGACCGTGGTCATGGCGGCCATCGTCGCTGAGCACGCCGATCACCTGGGCGAAGCCTTCGCCATCGTGTTCCTGGGCGGCATCTTTCAAATCCTGTTCGGCGTCCTGCGGCTGGGCCGCTATGTTTCTTACACCCCCTACTCCGTCGTCTTCGGTTTCATGTCCGGGATCGGCGTGATTATCATCCTGATTCAGTTCCTACCATTCCTAGGACATGCCACCGCCGGCGGCGGGCCGGTCGGCGCGGTCCAGGCCCTGCCCGGTGCCCTGAGCACACCCAATCTCCATGCACTGGCGATTGCCGCAGCGTCCCTGGCCATCATGATATTCTGGCCCCGGCGGCTGGCCGCCCTTCTGCCGTCATCATTGGTCGCCCTGGTAGCCGGCACGTTGCTGGCATTGTTTCTGTTCACCGGGGCGCCGTTGATCGGCGATGTGCCCACCGGCCTGCCAAAGGTGGTGATCCCGGACATCGGTCTCCGCAATATCGCGGGCCTCATTCAACCGGCGCTTATCCTGGCCTTATTGGGGTCCATCGACAGTCTGCTGACCTCTCTGGTCGCGGATTCCATCACCCGGACCCGCCACAATTCCGATAAGGAACTTATCGGCCAGGGGATTGGCAATATGGCGGCGGGACTGATCGGCGGCCTGCCGGGCGCCGGCGCGACCATGCGCACCGTGGTGAACATCCGGGCAGGCGCCTCAAGCAAAATTTCCGGCGCACTGCATTCGATCGCGCTGCTGTCCCTGGTTCTCGGTCTCGCGCCGCTGGCCGAGAAAATCCCCCACGCGGTGCTCGCCGGCATCCTTCTGAAGGTGGGCTGGGACATTATCGACTGGGGCTACCTCAAGCGCATCCGCCGCGCTCCCAAGGACAAGGTCCTGGTCATGCTGCTGACACTGGTCCTGACCGTGTTCGTCGATTTGATCACGGCAGTGGCGGTCGGCCTGATTGTCGCCGGCTTTGTCACTGCCCGCTGGATGGAGAAAGAAGAGCTCAAGGGGGTGACCGCCGTGGCGCTTCCGGAGTTTACAGACGGCGCAAGTAGCTGGAACCAGGATGAAAGCTCAAAATACGATGGGCGGATCGGTCTCTTCGCATTTCGCGGACGCTTTTCCTATGCCTCGGCCCGCCAACTGGTGCACGAGATCGGCAGTGCGGTCGGCACCCATGAGATCGTTCTTTTTGATTTCAGCGAAGCCGCCCATATGGATACCAGTGCGGCGCTGGCCATCGAGGAACTCATTGAGGAAGCCGCCGGCAATGCACACGGCTGCATTGTCTTTGGTCTCACCGGCGACGCGCGAAAAACCCTGGAAGATTTGGGCGTCATGAAAAACCTGCCGGCCGACCGGCTGTGTGAAAACCGGGCGGCGGCCTTGGCGAAAGCAGCCGAACTCATCGGCGGCTAGTGCCCTTCCCTTCATGGTTAGGGGATTGCCCTCTGCCCCAATCAAGTTACATATGTATTTGTGATCAACAGGACTAAACATTAGGAACATCGTCATGGCAAAGCGGCCGCCCCGGGAATTACAGGTTATCAACTCGGAACGCATCACCCCGAACATGCATCGCGTGACCCTGGGCGGGCCGGGCATGGCGGATTTTCCGGAGGATGCGGCGGGAGGCTACGTTAAACTGAACTTTCCGCCGGCGGCAGACGGCCGGCCGGTCACCCGGACCTATTCGGTGCGCACTCAGCGGGACGGCGAGATCGATGTGGATTTTGTCTTACACGGCGACGGCGGACCGGCCTCGCGTTGGGCGGTAAGCTGCAAACCGGGCGAAAAGATCATGGTCGGCGGCCCCGGTCCGAAAACTTCCGTCGATCACGGTGCGGACTGGATTTTGATGGCCGGCGACATGACCGCCCTGCCGGCGATCAGCGTGA
>JAYQGD010000259.1:0-4698 GCA_038140415.1 Rhodospirillaceae bacterium | reverse complement strand
GCGTCCACGCCTTTTTCCAGCAGGGCGTCGATCTCTGCCTCTATTTCGGCCTCAAGTTTTTCCATGCCGGTACCGGGCGCAGGCGTCGCCGCGATATAGAAGGTGCTGGGGCCGAGCCCGTCGGAGTCGTAATAGGTGCGCACCGAGATGGCGATTTTCTTGTCGATTACCAGAGACTTATAGAGCTGGCTCGTGGAACCGCCACCGAAAATTTGGGCAAGTATCTGCAACGGATAAACGTGCTGCTTGTCGCCCCAGCCGTGACTGGGCGCGAGGTAAGCGCGCCGCCAGCTTGGCTGACGCACCCTCGGGTCACGCAGCACCACTTGGCGAGCGGCGTTATGATGCGGTTCCTGAGGGCGGACGCGTGGTGGTACTTCGCCGGCCGGGATCGCGCCATAGATTTTCTCGGCCAGGGGTTTAAGTTTTTCCACCGTGATGTCGCCGTCCACCACCAGGATCGCGTTGTTCGGGCGGTAATAGGTGTCATAGAATTTTTTCAGATCAGTGATGGTCAGGGCCTCGATCTCGTGGGCCCAGCCGATCACCGGATCATGGTACGGGTAATTGAGATACATGGCGGCGTTGAACTGTTCCGACAGTTTCGCGCCGGGGGAGTTGTCGACGCGGGAACGGCGTTCCTCCAGCACGACCTGACGTTCCGGCTCCACCTGTTCCGCTTCGAAGATCAGGTTTCGCATCCGGTCCGCTTCGAGCTTCATGACGGTTTCCAGCCGGTCCACGGCCACGGTCTGGTGATAGCCGGTATAGTCATAGGACGTGAACGCATTGTCGCGGCCGCCGTTGCGCGCCACGATCCGGGAAAACTCACCCGATTTCAGATTTTTGGTCGCCTTGAACATCAGGTGCTCAAAGAAATGCGCAATGCCGGATTTGCCCGCCGGCTCGTCGGCTGAGCCCACCTTGTACCAGACCATATGGCGGACGATGGGCGCACGATGATTGGAAATCACCACCACCTGCATGCCGTTGGACAGGGTAAAGGTTTTCGGGTTGAAGACAGCGCTATGGCCGCCGACCGGCGTCAACGCTAGCACAAAGAGGATCAGGGTGAGCAGGTGAATTCGGCGCATCATCGGCGTTCCATGATTATGGGCGACACAATTTGATAACGGTCTACCAGGGGCGTCCCGTCGGCTTCTCTTCGAATATAGGCTGGTTTGTCGCGGCGCAAGTGCCTCTCGCATCAATGTGATGCGGGAGAGCGTACGGCGTGCATCCTTAGTTCAGGATGCCTTCCAACAAGGCCTTTTTACGACGTTTGATGACCGGCACCGCGCCGGAGTTTATGGGCTTGCCCAGGGCCTGTGCTTCCTTGATGCGCTTGGACTCTTTTTCCGGGTCCACAGAGGCGCCGAATTGCGGATTGGATTGCCAAAAGACAATCTTGTCGGTGAAGGACTTGCTGTCCTCGAACAGAACCGAGGTTTCCTTGTTGACGGTGTCGCGGATGGTCGGGTCCGCCCGATCGGCGCCGGTTAGGTTCAGCACGGCCCGTTCGCCGGAACTCAGACTACGTAGATCGACCTGTTGTCCCACATTGGAGCGGTCGGCTTGCTTCTGCTGGACGCCCAGCGCCTGGGCCGCCCGATCACGCGGGTTCACCGCTTGTGGACGTTGTGCGCCTGGCGCCGGCGGCCGAAGCGTATATTCCGGTGGCACGCTTAAAGGCGCACGCTCATAGACGGCAAACTCGTCCGGCGATTCTTTGGTCTGTCCCAAGGCCCGTTTGGTCTCGTCACAGCCGGTCAGCAATGCCATCGCGGCGAAGCCGGCAACAAGTCCGATGAGTCTATTGGTCTTCATGGTTCTCACCTTTGGTTTCCGGCATTCTATTCTCAGACGCGGATCGTGAAAACAGGGAATCGAAAATTAATAAGACGGCGCCCACCGTGATGAAGCTGTCGGCGGCGTTGAAGGCGGGCCAATGATAGCCGGCCACATGGAAATCCAGAAAATCAAACACGGCGGAATGAACCAGCCGGTCGATCACGTTGCCCAAAGCCCCGCCGATGATCAGGCCGAGCCCGCCGGCGATCAGCTTGTTTTCGGCTTTTCGCAGCCAGAAAAACAATACAACGACAATAATGACCGCCAGGAAGATCAGGACCCACCGGCCGGCCTCCCGATGTTCGCTGAACAGGCCGAAACTGATGCCCCAGTTCCATACATGCACCAGATTGAAAAATGGGGCCAATTCGATGGATCTTCCCGGACTGGGCAGGATGCTCAACATCCACCATTTGCTGGCCTGATCGGTGATGATGGCGGCGAGAGCGATCAGCAGTCCTTGTCGGAAGTGCTGCGGCATCAATCCTTATTCCGCAGCCATGGAAAAGTGGTTGGCGGCGTCGGCGCAGCGGTTGCAGACCTCTTCGTGACCGGAGACCGTGCCGACCTCGGGCAGGACCTTGAAGCAGCGGACGCATTTTTCACCGCTGGCCATTTCCGGGACGACGCCGATGCCGGCCACGTCTTCCAATGTGAAGGCGCCTTCGGGCGGGTCTTCGGCGATCAGGGTGGCGTCCGATGTGATGCCGATCTCGGCAACATCGACGTCCGCCAGCAGGTCCACATAATCCTGCGGGGCATAGATTTTGGGATGCGCCTGCAGGCTGGAGCCGATCCGCTTTTCCGCCCGTTCGATCTCAAGCGCGCCGGTGACCACGCGGCGAAGCTCCCGGATTTTCTTCCAGCGGGCGGCCAGGTCGTCGTTTTTCCAGCTCGCCGGAATGTCCGGGAACAGGCGCAGATGCACGCTTTCCTCGTCGCCGGGATGACGCGCCAGCCATGCCTCTTCCGCGGTGAAGCAGATGAACGGCGCGAGCCAGGCGGTCAGGCAGTTGAACAGATGATCCAGGACGGTGCGGGCCGCCCGGCGATTAATTGAATCCGCCCGGTCGCAATAGAGCGCATCCTTGCGGATATCCAGATAGAAGGCCGACAGATCGACAGTGCAGAATGTGTGCAGCTCGGTGAACAGATGATGGAACTCAAACGTCTCACAGGCGTGCCGGATGCGAGCGTCCAGCTCGTGCAGCCGGTGCAATACCCAACGGTCCAGTTCCGGCATCTCCGCTTCCGGTAATTTTTCCGCCTCGTCGAAATCCGCCAGATTGCCCAGCAGATAGCGCAGCGTGTTGCGGAGCCGCCGGTAGATATCGGAATGGTGTTTGATGATCTCCGGACCGATGCGCAGGTCTTCCGAATAGTCGGAGCCGACGACCCAAAGCCGCAGGATATCCGCGCCGTTTTGGTCCACCACGGTCTGCGGCGCGGTGATGTTGCCGAGGGACTTGGACATTTTCTGCCCGTCCTCGGCCATAACGAATCCATGGGTTAAGACGCCGTCATAGGGCGCCCTGCCGCGGGTGCCGCAGGATTCCAAGAGCGACGAATGGAACCAGCCGCGATGCTGGTCGGAGCCTTCCAGATAGAGTGACGCCGGCCATGCCAGACCCTCGGTTTGTTCCAGGACGAAACTGTGGGTCGAGCCGGAATCAAACCACACATCCAAGATATCGGTGACCTGTTCATAGTCGTCGGCACTGTGATCATTGCCCAGGAACCGGGCCGTGTCCGAGCCAAACCAGGCGTCCGCACCCTCTGCCTCTATCGCCTCGGCGATGCGCTCGTTGACCGCCGGATCGCGCAAAATTTCGCCCGTTTCTTTGTGGACGAAGACGGTAATCGGCACGCCCCAGGCCCGCTGGCGGGAAATCACCCAGTCGGGCCGGCCTTCGATCATCGCATGCAGCCGGGACTGGCCGGATTTCGGATAGAAGCCGGTGTCGGCAATAGCGCCCAGCGCCACGTCGCGGAGCGACTTGCCCGAGTCCGGCATGTCCTTGTCCATGGCGATGAACCATTGGGGCGTGTTCCTAAAGATCACCGGTTTTTTGGAGCGCCAGGAATGGGGATACTGGTGGGTCAGCCGGCCCCGCGCGATCAGCGCCTTGGCGGCGACCAGGGCTTCAATGACGGCGGCGTTGGCGTCGCCCTTCTTGCCCTTGTCGGTGATCACCCTTTTGCCGGCAAAACCCGGCGCTGCATCCGTATAAAACCCGTCCGCATCCACCGTGTAAGGGATCTGCGGATCGATGTTCTGATCCGTGAGGAGCCGGGTGTTCGCCGTCCAAATCTCGAAGTCATCCCGGCCATGGCCCGGCGCGGTATGAACAAACCCCGTTCCCGTATCGTCGGTGACGTGATCGCCGTCCATCAGCGGCACGGCGAAGTCATAGCCCATGCCGTCCAGCGGATGAGCACACGTGATGCCCGCCAATGTCTCTGCGGAGACATCGGCCACGCGCTTGTGCGAATCGACTCGCGCCGCGCTCATGACTTCTTCGGCCAAAGAATCCGCCAGGATCAGCTTGTCGCCGGCGACAGCCCAATTGTCGTCCGCCGCCTCGGTGACTTCATAGAGACCATAACTGATCCGGGACGAGAAGCAGATGGCCCGGTTGCCGGGAATGGTCCAGGGCGTGGTGGTCCAGATGACCACGGCGGCGTCCGTAATGTCGTCGGTTGCGCCGGACGTGATCGGAAACTTGGCCCAGATGGTGTCGGACTCATGATCGAAATATTCGATCTCGGCCTCGGCCAGGGCGGTCTTTTCGACCACCGACCACATGACCGGTTTGGAGCCCCGGTACAAAAGCCCGTTGTCCAGGA
>JAYQGD010000258.1:0-4708 GCA_038140415.1 Rhodospirillaceae bacterium | reverse complement strand
CTCGGACACGGGCTACCCGTCGGCGTCGGCATGGCCTTATCCGCACGGATGCAGAAACGGCCGAGCCGCGTTTTCGTGGTGACCGGCGACGGCGAAATCAACGAAGGCTCCGTATGGGAAGCCGCCATGAGCGCCGGCAAGCATGGACTCTCCAACCTCACCGTGATGGTCGATTACAACAAGCTGCAGAGCTACGGCCCGGTTGATGTCGTCCAACCCCTGGAGCCGCTGGCCGATAAATGGCGGAGCTTCGGCTTCGGCGTGGCGGAAGTTGACGGCCACGATGTGGATCAGCTCCGCGCCACGCTCAACAGCCTCCCCCTGGAACCTGAGAAACCGTCCACGATCATCTGCCATACCGTTAAAGGCCGGGGCATTCCCTTCGCTGAAGGCAAGGCCGAATGGCATCACAAGTCGCGTCTGAATGACGAAGACATCGCCCAACTCTACGACGTATTGGTAGGCCGGTAATGCGCAGAACCAGCCTGGACATGGTGTATGAATTGGCCAAGCAGGATGAGCGGGTGGTGTTCATCGGCTCCGATCTCGGCCCCGGCGTTCTCGATAATTTCCGCCAGGAGATGCCCGACCGGTTTTTCATGGAAGGCGTGTCGGAAGCCAATATCATCGGTATGGCCGCCGGCATGGCCATGGACGGCTATATTCCTTTCGTGAACACCATCGCCACGTTCCTGACCCGGCGCTGTTTCGAGCAAATCTCCATGGACCTGTGCCTGCATGATCTGCCGGTGCGCCTGATCGCCAATGGCGGCGGTTTGGTCTATGCGCCCCTGGGCCCCACCCATATCGCCATTGACGACGTAGCGCTGATGCGGTCTCAACCCAACATGACCGTGGTCGCGCCCTCGGATGCGGAGGAAATGCGGGCTTTCATGCCGGCCACCCTGGACTGGCCCCATCCGATCTATATCCGCCTCGGCAAGGGCGGTGATCCGGTCATCCACAAAGACGGTGCCGGATTCGAGATCGGCAAGGGTATTGTGCATCGGGACGGCGGCAAGGTCGTCATCGCGGCGACCAGCATCATGACCAACCGCGCCTTGGGCGCGGCTGAAAGTCTGCAAAAGAGCGGCGTCGACTGCACCGTGCTGCACTTCCCGACCATCAAACCGCTGGATACGGGTCTGCTGCTCAAACACGCGGCCACGGACGATATGATCGTCACCCTCGACGAGCATCTGGTCTCCGGCGGGCTCGGCTCGGCTATTCTGGAAACCCTCAATGACGAGTATGCCGGCAAGCTGCCGGTGATCCATCGGCTCGGCATCAAGGACCGGTTCACCGTGAACTACGGCTCCCAGGACGAACATCTGGAGCATCTAGGCCTGCAGCCGGACCAGATCGCTGCGTTCATCGAGCGGGCCAGCCGGGAAATCAAGGCGGCCTAAGCCGGGCGTTCTGATGACGGACCCCACCCATCCCTTCCTCAGCGCCGAAGACGCCGCCCTGTCGGCGGATTTTATTCGCGACGGCTATATCATCCGCCAAGTGGAAGACACCAACGCCATCGACCGCATCCGGGATTTCGTGGCCGGACAGGCGGCGGCGCATCTCGGGATCGGGGCCGGCGATGATCTCTCCGCTTTTCTCAACGGCATTCACAAGAGCGTCGAGGTCAGTACTCTGAATGATCTCCGGCTAGCGGTCTTCAACGCCATGCGCACCGAAGACTGGTTCAAGCCCGCCTACTACACCCTCGCCCGGAACGCCATCAACGGCATCGTCGGCAATGAGCTCGCCATGCAGCGCAGCGTCAATCTCAGCATCCAACTCCCCGACGACGACAGCTCGCTGTTGCCCATGCACGCCGATGTGCTGAACGGGGATTCCTGCTTCGAGGTGGTGCTGTGGGTGCCGATGGTCGACTGCGAAAAAACCAAGAGCATGTATCTCCTGTCGCCAGAGCGCACCAACGCCATTTTCAAAGACTTCGCCAACTATGACGGCCGCACCTCCGAGGATATTTTCAAGGAGATCGAGCACGACGTGGAATGGCTGGAGGTGCCGTACGGCTCGTACCTCCTGTTCTCGCAGAACCTGCTGCACGGCAATGTGGTCAACCGGGAGCCGGACACCCGCTGGTCCATGAACTGCCGGTTCAAGAGCCTGCTGTCGCCCTATGCTGACAAGAAGTTCGGCGAGTTCTTCGAGCCGATCACCATGCGCGCCGCCACCCGGGTCGGCCTGGACTTCAAGGAGCCCAAGCTTGGCCAAGACTAACGCATTGGGATACCGGGGCTACATCGCCAGCCGGCCCGTGGCGGGCAACCGCACCGCCCAGCATATCCAGAACCTGGTGGTCCGCGACTACGCCTCACGGAACGGGTTCGCCTTTAAGCTGAGCGCCACGGAACTGACCCCCGACAATTGCTTCATCGTTTTGGATGACGTGCTGGATCAGTTGGACGAGATCGACGGTATCATCTGTTACAGCCTGTTCATGCTGCCGGAGGACGCCGGCCGCCGGCGCGCCGTGTTCCGGCGCGTTCTGAATGCCGGCAAGTCTCTTCATGCCGCGGCGGAGAACCTCAAAGTCGAGACGGAAGAGGACTTGGCGAAGGTCGAAGACATTTGGCGGGTGCAGGAGCTGCTTCCCGCCTGTCCCCAAGCCGATGAGTTGCGGGCATGGAACAGCTAGACTTTCTCACCAGTGTGCACACCAGCACCAAGCGGGACTATGTCCAGCGGGTGGTGGAACATGACAAGGCCACCTGCGCCGAAGTGGCGGGGCAATGGGGCTACGACTATTGGGACGGCGACCGCCAATACGGGTTCGGCGGCTATTCCTATGACGGCCGGTGGCTGCCCGTGGCGCAGGAAATGGCGGCGCACTACGGCCTGAAGGCCGGCGACAAGGTCCTGGATATCGGCTGCGGCAAAGCATTCCTGCTCTACGAATTCACCCAGGCCGTGCCGGGGGTCGAGGTGGCCGGCATCGATATCTCCCAGTACGGGATCGACAACGCCAAGGAGGAAATCCGCAGCCAACTCCGCGTCGGCAATTGCACGGAGCTTCCCTATGAAGACGATGCCTTTGACTTTGTCTATTCGTTGAACACGCTCCACAATCTCAAGAACTTTGAGCTCGAAGCCGCGGTCAAGGAGATGACCCGGGTCAGCCGGGACAAGGCCTATATCTGCGTCGAGTCCTTCCGCAATGAGCAAGAGAAAGCCAACCTTCTTTATTGGCAGCTCACCTGCCGCAGCTTCTACGATGTCGAGGAATGGGAATGGCTCCTGACGCAGCACGGCTATACCGGCGACATCGGGTTCATCTATTTCGAATGACGGTTTGTCCATGATCGTGATCATTGGCGCTTCCGGCCTGATCGGCGCGCAACTCTTTGAGGATGCGGCGGCGGCCGGCGAGTCCGTGATCGGCACCTATGCGGCTCATCCGAAAGACGGGCTGATCCCTTTTGACGCTCGAACCGAGTCACTGGACAACATCGCCCCCGACCTAGGCGCCGGCGACACGGTCGTTCTGCTCTCCGCCTATATCGATCAGAATTGGATCGCCGAGAACCGGGACGAGGCTTATGCGCTGAACGTCACCGCCGGCAAACGCCTCGCCGAGGAAACAGCCGCGCGAGGCGCCAAGCTGGTGTTCCTGTCCACCGAGGCGGTGTTCGGCGGTGCTGACGCCGGCCACCTTGAAGACGACCCGGTCGCGCCCTCCACCGAGTACGCGCGGCAGAAAGTGGAGGTGGAGGAATTTCTGCAAGCCTGCTCCGGTGATTGGCTGATCGTCCGCACCGGCTGGACTGTCGGCTGGCGTCCGGACGCCCCCTGCCCCGTCGCCAATACCCACCAAGCGCTGCTTGGCGGTGAGGCCAGAATGGCAAAAGACAATTTCTTCACCATCACCGATGTCAGGGACGTTAGTGCGTCTATCTTGGGCCTGATCGGGTCCAAAGCAGCCGGATTTTACCATGCGGCGGCGAATCCACCCGTCTCCAGGGTCGAATTAGCCCAAATGGTGATGAAATCGAGCCAAAACGGGTCAAAAATGACGTATTCAGCCGTAAATTTCGATGAAATCCCGTTCAAAGAGCCCCGTCCACGTCATGCCTGGCTCCGAAATGACAAGATTTCAGCCGAAACAGGCCAAAAATTCTCGCCCGCGTTAGCGACTATTAAACGAAAAGTCGCTATGATTGAGGCTGAAAACAGGCTCCCAGAAGGGTAAATGGCCATGAGCGTGACCTCCCCCACAGCCGATCCGCAGAAAATCGGATCGGAAATTGACCGACTTTTTCCCGAGCGCCGGATTGAACGCGTCCTTTTGGTGACGCCGCCGGATGCCGACGCGGAACTCTTCCGTTTTGATACGGCCAAGCGAGGCCGCTACACCAACTATCCGCCGTACGGGTTGTTGGTGGTTGCAGCTCGGCTGCGGGAAATCGGGATTGAGGTCCGCATCTGCAATCTCAACAACGAAATTCTCCAGACTTGCCGGGAGCTCACGTCCGCCGACCAACTCGATTTTGACGCGATTTGGCAGACTAAGCTCGACGATGACCTGAGCGAGTTCAAACCCGACCTGGTCGGTGTGACCTGCATGTTCACCATGACCCATGGCTCCATGCGGGCCGTCTGCGACCGGATCAAGGGCCACAACATTCCGGTAGCGATCGGCGGCGTCCATGTCAGCAATGACGTCCAGCGGGTCTTGGAAGACATCCAG
>JAYQGD010000257.1:0-4709 GCA_038140415.1 Rhodospirillaceae bacterium | reverse complement strand
ATCGGAACCCGCGCCGGCCCAGGTTGAACCGGCTGCCAATGCCAGTATTGCTCCTGCGGAACAGCCGGCGTCCGATCCCGCACCGGCGGCCTTTGACGACCGGGTGCCGGGTATCGAGTTGAGCGCCAAACCGGCTGAGGTGAAACAGGTCGAAGCAAAACCGGTAGAGACAACGCCGGCCGAAGCAACCCCAAACACCGCCGAGGCCGAAGTGAAAGCCGAACCTGCAACGCCGGTAACCGAAACCGCCGCCTTGCCGCAGTCCGAACCAGTGGTCCGGGGTGAAGACGGTCCGTCCCGCATTACCTTGCTTGCCAAGGATGCGAGCTGGATTCAGGTCCGCGATACGATTGAGAACAAACTGGTCCTCTCCAAGGTCCTTCTGAGGGGCCAAACCTACGAGGTGCCCGGCCGGACGGGTCTGAGCCTGATGACCGGCAACGCGGGCGCATTGGAAATTTGGGTTGATGGTCAGCCTGTGCCCCCCATCGGTGCGCTTGGCCAGGTCCGCCAGAATATTCAGCTCAGCGCGGACACGTTGCGCGAGGGCGCCGCAGCCGGCCAGTAGCCTGGCTTCAGGCGTTCAACTTCTTCTCTCATACTTCGCTTTAGACCGCCCCCATAATGGGCTATAACCCGCCTGCCCGAGGCATGGGCGCTTGTTTTATAACCGGATTAGAGGCTGCCAGGACGTGTCCAAAAAAGCCAAATTAAACCCCGTACGGGGGACCCAGGATCTCCTGCCCGACGAACAGCGGGTGCACCGGCACGTGGAGGAAACCGCGTGGCGTGTTGCCGAGCTTTACGGCTTCGGCGAAGTGTCGACGCCGATCTTCGAGTTTACCGACGTGTTTGCCCGCACGCTGGGAGACACCACCGACATTGTCACCAAGGAAATGTACACGTTCGAGGATCGGGGCGGTGAAGGCATCACGCTGCGCCCCGAAGGCACCGCCGGTGTGGCGCGCGCCTTTATCTCCAACGGCCTGACCCAGGAGCTCCCGCTCAAACTCTTCTACCGCGGTCCCATGTTCCGCTACGAGCGGCCCCAGAAAGGCCGCCGCCGTCAGTTTCATCAGGTCGGCGTCGAGCTGTTGGGTGTGCCCGGCGTACAGGCGGATATCGAGGTCATCGCCCTGGGCCGGCAAATCCTGGACGAGCTAAAACTCACCGGCACGGTCACCCTGGAACTCAACACGCTCGGCGACAAGGAAAGCCGGGATTCCTATCGCCGGACCCTTGTGGCCTATCTCGAGGGGTTCAAAGACAAGCTCTCCGAAGACAGTCTGAAACGGCTGGACACCAATCCGCTCCGCATCCTGGATTCCAAGGATGACGGCGACCGGGAAATCGTCGTCGATGCGCCGTCCCTGATGGATAGCCTGAACGATTACTCCCGCGCGTTCTTCGATGATCTGTGTGACGGCCTGTCGCGGATCGGCATCGACTTCACCCACAATGACCGGCTGGTCCGGGGGCTCGATTATTATTGCCATACCGCGTTTGAGTTCACCACCGACGACCTGGGCGCGCAGGGCACCGTATTGGCCGGTGGGCGGTACGACGGTTTGATCGGGCAGATGGGGGGTCCGGAAACGCCGGGTATCGGCTGGGCCGCCGGGGTGGAACGGCTGTCCCTGCTGGCCGGCGGGGTGAGCGAACCTGTCCGTCCCATCGCCGTCATCCCGATCGGCGAGGCCGCCATGAACGAAGCGCTGATGCTGACCCAGCGTCTCCGGCGTAAGGGCTTTGCCGTGGAGCTTGGTTATTCGGGCAATCTGAAAAAACGTCTGAACCGCGCCAACAAGGCGGATGCGAGGGCGGCCGTCATCCTGGGCGAGGATGAACTGGCGCGGAATGCCGGTACCGTGCGGGATATGGATTCCGGTGAACAAGTTGACGTATCCTTGGACCAGTTGGTCGATAAACTGTCGGTTTACCGGTAAGGGATGGCTACGGAACTCTCATGACCGATAACGCGTACGCCACCGAATTAATCGTCCTGGGAGCGGACCACCGTTCCTCGACCATGTTGCTGCGCGACAAGATCACCGTCTCTGAAAGCCAATTGCCGGCGTTTTATGAACGGCTGGCCGAGGCCGGGTTGTCCGAAAGCCTGCTCGTCTCCGCCGGCGATCGGAAGGAGATTTACGGCTATGCGGCGGACCTCGATTTTACCGTGTCCGAAATCATCAAACTCTTGTCTGCCCGCTCCGGCCTTGGACGCTCCGAGATCGAAGCGCAGACCTATGTTCTGTCCGGCCAGGACGCGATCCGGCATTTCCTGGCGGTCTATTGCGGCCTCGACGGATTGGTCGTCGGCGATCCCCGGATGCCGGGCCGGATCGATACAAGCCGCCAAACGGCGCAGACCGCCGGCGCGGCCGGCAGCGCCATGACCGCCCTGGTCAACGGCGCCAAGCACGTGTCGGAACGGATTTTAAGAGAGACCGAGATCGGCCGGCGGCCGGTGACCATCTCGGCCGCCGCCGTGCAGGTGGCCCGCGATATCCACGGCAGCCTGAGCGACTGCAGCGCGCTGCTGATCGGCTCCGGCGAGATGGGCGAGATGCTGGCCTCCAGCCTTATGGCGGGCGGGCTTAAACATTTGGTGGCGGCGCATCCGTTGTCGTCCCGGGCGGAAACAGTGGCGCAGCAGTTGAACTGTCATGTCGGCGACATGGACGACCTGCCGGCGCTTTTGAAACGCGCCGATATCGTGCTGACCTCGGTCAATTCCCGGCGGTTTGTTTTAGCTGCCGAACAGCTTCACGCCGCCACCGCGGCCCGGCGGCGGAAACCCATCTTTCTGATCGACACCGGGGTGCCCGGCGACGTCGAGGCCAATGTGGAGAAGGTCGAAGACGCCTATCTCTATACGCTGGATGACCTGGAGCGCGTCACGCGCGAAGGCCGGTCCAGCCGCGAAGCCGAGGCCGAGAAAGCTTGGGCGATCCTGGATGCCGAATTGACGGGCATCTGTTCTGATCTGCCTGCCGTATCCGCACCCCGCGCCGCTCGGTCCGCCTCGCCGGAGGAGCTCCGGCGCAAGGCTCTGGAAGAGGCCGGCGGCGATGCCGATAAGGCCACCCGGTTGCTGCTGGAGAAGCTGTCGGCGGATAAGGACGGCAACGACTGATGAGCCTCGCCGAAAAACTCAACAGCGTCGTCGCCAAGCACGACGAAATTCAGGCCGTGCTGTCCACGGGCAATAATTTGGACGGCCAGGAATACGCGCGCCTGTCTAAGGAGCTGTCCGATCTGACCAGCATCGTGCAAGCGGTCGAGAAGTTTCAGGCCACCGAGGCGGAAATGGCGGATCTGGAATCCCTCATTGAAGACCCGGACTCGGATGCCGAGATAAAGGCGCTGGCGGAAGAAGAATACCGGGAGCTGAAACAGAACCTGCCGGAGATGGAGCGGGAGATGCAAATTCTTCTCCTGCCCAAAGATGCAGCGGACGAGAAGAACGCGATCCTGGAAGTCCGTGCCGGCACAGGCGGCGAAGAGGCAGCGCTGTTTGCCGCCGATCTGTTCCGCATGTACCAGCGCTATGCCGAGACTCACAACTGGACCTTCGAGGTGTTGGACGCGAGCGAGACCGGCATCGGCGGCTATAAGGAAGCCGTCGCCAATATCTCCGGCAAAGGCGTGTTCGCCCGGCTGAAGTATGAATCCGGCGTCCACCGGGTACAGCGGGTACCGGAAACCGAAAGCCAGGGCCGGGTGCATACCTCGGCGGCGACAGTGGCCGTCCTGCCCGAGGCGGAAGAGGTGGACATCGATATCGAGACCAAGGATTTGCGGATTGACACCTACCGCGCACAGGGCGCCGGCGGGCAGCACGTCAACAAGACCGACAGTGCGGTCCGAATCACCCACCTGCCGACTAATATCGTGGTCCAATGCCAGGACGAAAAGTCCCAGCACAAAAACCGGGCCAAGGCGATGAAGATCCTGCGCGCCCGGCTCTACGAGACGGCGCGCTTCGAAGCGGATGCGGAGCGGGCCGCCGACCGGAAAAACCAGGTAGGCTCGGGTGACCGGTCGGAACGCATCCGCACCTATAATTTCCCGCAAGGGCGGGTGACCGACCACCGGATCAATCTGACCCTCTATAAGCTGGACCGGGTGATGGAGGGCGATATCGACGAATTTGTCGACGCTCTGACCTCGGAAGACCAGGCCGCCCGCCTCGCCGCAATCACATGAGCGGAGAACCGGCCACCGCCGGCGATTACCTGAACTACGCCCACGCCGAATTGTCCAAGGCCGGCGTGGAGAACCCGTCATTGGAGGCGCGCCTGCTGGTCGAGGCCGGCGCCGGCATCAGCCAATCCAAACTCCGCGGGTATCCGGAAACACCGCTGCCGCCAGATGCTCAAACCGTCTTGTCGGCGTATCTGGCGCGCCGGACGGCCGGCGAGCCGCTGGCGCATATCATCGGCGAGCGGGAATTTTGGAGCCTCCCGTTCAAGGTCACACCGGACACGCTGATCCCCCGGCCCGACAGCGAAACGCTGATTGATACCCTGCTGGATCATCTGCCCGACCGTGAGAAAGCCTACAGGGTGCTGGATATCGGCACAGGCACGGGCTGCCTGCTCGCCGCTTTCTTGAGCGAGTTTCCGAACGCCACCGGTTTGGGGATAGATCTGGCCGCCGGGGCAGCCGACGTGGCCAGAGTGAATCCTGTCTCTTATACTCGT
>JAYQGD010000256.1:0-4722 GCA_038140415.1 Rhodospirillaceae bacterium | reverse complement strand
TTTGTTATGCTCCGGCCCATCAAACCGGTGAACCGGTGTGTCTGTCAACGGGGCCGAATGAAAACATGAACGGCGGGGATATATATGACTTGCTTTTGGCGGGAGTGCCGGCGGCACCCATCCGCCGGATCATGGTGGGAATAAATTGGACACTGGTGGAGGGAGAGGCCGGTTGCGGCTTGGCGCAAACGCCGAGGCGGGATGCACCCGGCTGCCAGCCGCTGAAACAGGCGGGCGATATCACGAAAATGAGTTTGCGCGATGCTGCCGGCTGGGTGCGCTCAAGCAACCCGATGGAAACGGCCATCGGCATGGCGGCGATCAATGCCGCGCACAATCGATATGACATGGTGGGAGAACGGGAAAACGGACTGGACGCGTTTTCCGGTGTGGACGGACCGGTGACCGTGATCGGACGTTTTCCGGGTCTGAGTGACCGGATCAAAGACTTGCGGATCGTCGAAAAGGAACCTTGGGAAGGAGAGTATCCGGAGAGCGCTGCCGGCAGCCTGATTCAAAATAGCGCCGGGGTGATCATCACCGCTTCTACGTTGGTGAACGGTACGGTGACGGGATTACTGGAGAAGGCAAAAGGAAAACGCGTGGCGTTGGTGGGACCGGGTACGCCGTTGGCGTCCGGATTATTTGAAGTGGGAATAGAGATATTGGCGGGATCGGTCATCGAGGATGTCGATGGTGCGATGAATGTGGTGGCTCAGGCGGGCGCGGTGCGGGGCCTGAAAGAGTGTAGCCGCTATGTCACGTTGAGAGCGGCGAGATGACGCTCGGCCTCGGCCAAGTCATCCGGCGTATTGATATTAAAAAACGGATCGACGGGATCGGTCGGGAACTCGCAATGGCTTAGTCTATGGCGCGGAGTCCAGAGGTCTATTTTACGCATCTCCTCTTCCGTCATGGCCCGGCGCAGATCCTCGGCGAGATCGACCCTCCACAACGCACAGACCGGATGAGTACGGCCGTTAGACCGGGCGCAGACAATTTCAGCGCCTTCCGCCCCAGCAACGGTTAAACAATTCTGCACGAAAGCACCGGGCACAAACGGCGCATCGCCGGGAAAGGTCGCGATCCACTCGATGGCGGGATGATGTTCAGCCATCCATTCCATCCCGGTCAGAATACCGGCCAAAGGCCCCTGCCCTCCCTTGACCGTATCGGCGGCCACCGGCGCATCCTGGCCGACAAACCGGGCCGGATCGCCGTTAGCATTGATCAGGATGGTGGAAACTTGGGGCTCAATTCGTCCCCATATGTGCTCGAGAAGCGTTCGTCCGTTCAAAAGTTTGAGACACTTATCGCCGCTGCCCATCCGGCGGGCCTCGCCGCCGGCGAGGATCACCCCAGCTACATCAGGCATCACGCCTCGGCGCCTTTACGCCGGAGATGCGCGGGCTCTTCCGGATCATCATCGGTGGCCGCGTCGTATTCGATGCGATGCTGTCCGGCCAAAGCCACAAAGCGTTTGCCCCGCGCCCGCCCGATGAGTGTGAGGTTCGCTTGCCGGGCAAGGTCCACCCCCCAGGCCGTAAAGCCGGACCGGGATACGAGTATAGGAATGCCCATTTGCACGGTCTTGATCACCATCTCGCTGGTGAGCCGGCCGGTGGTATAGAAAATCTTATCCTCCGGCGAAATGTCCTTGAGATACATATAACCGGCGATCTTATCGACGGCGTTGTGGCGGCCCACGTCTTCCATATAGATCAGTGGCCGGTCGCCCTCACAAAGGACACACCCGTGGATCGCGCCGGCGGTCAGGTAGAGGCTGGGCGCCGTGTTGATCTTGTGCAGCAGCGTATAGAGATCGGATGTTTTCAGCCGGACGTCATCGGCCAGTTTGACGTCCTCGAATTTTTCCATCAGATCGCCGAAGACGGTTCCCTGCGCACAGCCGGACGTCAGCGTCTTTTTCCTGAGCTTGTCTTCGAAATTAGTTTCCCGTTCGGTCCGCACCACGACCGTTTCAATATCGTCGTGATACTCGACCCCAGTGATCACGTCATCGGGAAGAAGCATATTTTGATTCACCAAATACCCAACGGCTAGATATTCGGGATAGTCGCAGATGGTCATCATCGTGACGATTTCCCGGCTGTTGAGGAACAGCGTTAACGGACGCTCAACAGTTACCGATGCGGTAACCGGCAGGCCATTTTGGTCAACCCCGTCCAACCGTTCGGTTAGCCGGGCATCTTCCGGATTTGGGGAAACTTCAAATTCTTTGGTCAATATTGCCGCCTGTTTGACACTACTCAGATGCGGCAAGACTACGGTATCGCGGACGGGAAAGCTACTGTGCGAGGCTCCGCTCGTGCAGCTCGAACGCCGCTTCCAGCTTCTCAGTGGCCTCGCGGTTTTCGGTCTTGTCACCGCCGATCGCGGAGAGATCCACTTCCAGCGCCTTTAACAGCGCCTCGGCAACGTCCCGTTTACCCTCTGTGCAGGCCTGCGCGTGGGCGGTCATAATCTTGTCACTAAGTCGGCGATCCTGGTCCGGCACGTTAAGTCTCCCCAATCGGCTATCGCATTTCGACGAGTATAGACAAAAGCCATTAAGACTGTCGTAACTAAATTGGGACTACCCTGCATTTTTCCAAGTAAAATTTGGAGGGACCCATGTCCACATCCGAATATATAAAAAGTGTCACCAGACAGGCCGCGTTCCTGAACAAACTGATCCGGGAAGCGGAATCCATCGATGATGGCGAACGGGCAGAGCTTCTGCTCGGCATGGCGCGGGAGGAATCCGACAATCTCTCTCAATCCCTCCGCCAGCATCTGTCGCGCGTCCAACAGGGACACAAGCTGAACGCGGCTTGAGCCGGGCTTCTCCGGTCTCCGATTAAAAGGTCCTTTTAAAAGCAAAACCGCCTACGCAGGCGTGACAAAGCCCTTGCGCCGTACTATCTTAAGCGGGCGTTATATACGGCTGTGCCGAACGCTTTTGCTCCTGAATACGGCGAACATGACAAATCTGATCGACCCATACGGACGCCATGTGTCCTATTTGCGCGTTTCCCTGACGGACCGCTGCAACTTCCGCTGCACCTATTGCATGGCGGAGAACATGACGTTTCTGCCGAAGAAAGATCTGTTGAGCCTGGAGGAGTTGGACCGGGTCTGCACCGCGTTCATCCGTGCCGGCGTCAATAAACTGCGTTTGACCGGCGGGGAACCCCTGGTCCGCCGCAATGTCATGCATTTTATCGAAGATCTGAGCCGGCATCTGAAATCAGGTGAATTGCAGGAGCTGACCCTGACCACCAACGGCAGCCTGCTGGCCAAATATGCAGACGATCTGGCGCGCTGCGGCGTCAGACGGATCAATGTCTCGGTCGATACGCTGGATGTGGAGAAATTTAAGAAGGTAACCCGATGGGGCAATCTTCATGAGGTGATGGATGGCCTGAAGGCGGCCAAGGAGGCCGGTCTCGAAATGAAGATCAATGCGGTGGCGCTGAAGGGCGTCAACGATATGGAACTTGATGAGATGGTGAGTTGGTGCGGCCGGGAGGGTTTTGATCTGACCTTCATTGAAACCATGCCGGTCGGCGAAATCGATGAAGACCGGGTGGATCAATACCTTCCCCTCGCGGTCGTTCGCGATAAGATCGAGGAAAATTGGACGCTGGACGACACGGATTACCAGACAGGCGGTCCGGCGCGGTATGCAGTTGTGCGGGAAACCGGCAAACGGATAGGCTTTATCACGCCGCTGAGCCATAATTTCTGTGAGAGCTGCAATAGGGTGCGTCTGACCTGCACCGGAAAGCTCTATATGTGTCTGGGTCAGGATGATTGGGCGGACTTGATGACGCCCTTGCGGGAAGATCCGTCGGACCAGGCCCTTATGCGGGCCATTGATGAAGCCATCGACCGTAAACCAAAGGGCCATGATTTTGTCATCGACCGGACCGGTGCAGCACCTGCGGTCGCCCGTCACATGAGTGTGACCGGCGGCTAGATCGCTACCGCGTCACGAGGCTGGCGCTGTCTCCCCTCTTCGCTATACTCGGCGGCACCTTCAGCAATAGGTTGAACTAGGATGGACATTTCGTCGATCGCGATTGAAGCCGATACGCACGACCCTGCTCAAAAAGCAGCGGCGGCGCTTGAAGCAGCGTGTCCGACAGTACCGCCGGAAGAGGCAGATGTCATTGTGGCTTTGGGCGGCGACGGGCTCATGTTGTCCACTCTGCACAAACACATGAAGGACAAAACGCCGATCTTCGGGATGAACCTTGGCTCGGTCGGGTTCTTGATGAATGAGTTTAAAGTCGACGGGTTCATGGAGCGTATTCAACGAGCAGTTCCCATCGAACTCCATCCGTTGGAAATGACCGCAGAGACTCTGTCCGGTGAACGGGTCGATGCCCTCGCCATTAACGAGGTCTCATTGCTGCGAAGCGTGCGATACGCAGCTAAAATTAAAATTAAAGTCGATGACGTCGAACGACTGGAGGAACTGATTTGTGACGGGGTGTTGGTCTCCACGCCGGCAGGTAGCACGGCGTACAATATGTCCGCCTATGGGCCGATCGTGCCGTTGGGCGCGGACCTTTTGGCGTTAACCCCCATCAGCGCCTTCCGGCCCCGACGCTGGCGCGGGGCGTTGTTGCCAAGAAACTCTGTCGTCACCTTTGAGATTTTGGATGCGGAATTGCGGCCGGTGAACGCGGTGGCTGATTTTACCGAGGTTAGGAA
>JAYQGD010000255.1:0-4782 GCA_038140415.1 Rhodospirillaceae bacterium | reverse complement strand
TTCCGGCAGCTTGATGTAGTTGTCGGCCGGCAGCTTGATATATTCCGCATAACCGCCGTCGCAGGTCCGCCCGATATAACCGCCGGTATTTTCGCACAGGGGTTCGGCGTTCTGCCGGCACCATTTGCAGTAGCCGCAGTTGAGATAGAAGTACGCGGTGACCGGATCGCCGACTACCACGTTTTTGACCGCTGGGCCGACTTCGACGATTTCGGCAGTGATCTCGTGACCGATGATCAGCGGAAAATCCGCTTCCGCGCGGCCCGCCTTCACGTGCTGGATGGTGAGGCCTGCCCCGCAGGCGATGACCTTTGCCACCGCTTCGCCCGGTCCGGCGGCCGGATCCGGCACCTCGGTGAGATCAAACGGCTGGTTCGGTCCGTTGAGTACTAGCGCCTTCATGGTATGGCCTCCCTCTTTTCAGGTTCTTAGTCGTAGTTGGGCGGATCATACATGAAGTTCGCCGCCTTCAGGAACAGGGTGTGGTTCACCCCGTCCGAATGCAGGAACGCCGCCGCGTCGCGCAGCAGCTTCTCGACCCCGAATTCCTTCATGAAGCCATGCCCGCCATGGATTTCCATGGTCCAGGTGGCGATCTTCCAGGCGGCCTGCGAGGCCATGGCCTTGGGCAGTGCGCCGAGCGTCTTGTCCCAGCCCTGGTCCTGGTTGTCGGCCAGATAGCAGGCCCGATGGATGTAGGAGCGCGTGGCGTCCATCAGCATGCGCATCTCGGCCAGCTTGGCGCGGATTTCGCCATGCTCGATCAACGGCTTGCCGCCCTGGACCCGTATCTTGGCCCATTCTTCCGCCTTGGCGAAGCAGGCTTCGGCGACGCCCAGAATACTGGCGCCGGCATAGGCGTTGGATTGGGGGAAGAATTCGGCCAGGGTCTGGAAGCCTTTGCCCACTTCGCCGACCACGTCCTCGTCGGGGATAAAGCAATCCTGGAACACCAGTTCCGCGTTGTTGGCGAGCCGTTCACCCAGTTTGTCGTGCACCCGGCCGATGGTGAAGCCCGGCGCGTCCCGTTTGATCAGGAAGCAGGTGGAACCGTCGGCGAGGCTTTTGCCCTTTTCCGTCTGCACGAAGACCAGATAGTGGCTGGACCGGTTGCCGTTGGAGATGAAGTGCTTCATGCCGTTGACGATCCAGCCGCCGTCGGTTTTCTCCGCCGTGGTGCGGAACGGAGACGGGTAGGGCAGGAAATAGTTGGACGCATTGTCCGGCTCGGTAATGCCGATGGCGAGGCAGCCGCGCGGGTTCTCCACGAATTCCGGCAGGGTGCGCGCTTTTTGATCTTCGTTCAGCGCCTTTTCCATGATCTGCGCCAGCTTTAGGGTCTGCGCGAACACCACCGAGATGCCGAGATCGCCCTTGGCCAGTTCTTCGACCACCATGGAGGTGGTGAGCGAGTCGGTGCCGAGCCCGCCATATTCTTCCGACAAGGTCATGGTGCGGATACCGAGAGCGTCCGCCGCCTCGACGATTTCCCAGGAGAACCCGTCTTCCGGATCAATCTGAGCATCCAGCTCCGCCGCCTTGGGCCGGACCACGTCGTCGGTGAACCGCCGGACGGTGTCCAGAATGGCGCGTTGTTCTTCGGTTTCGATGAAAATTTCGTGCATTTTTTTGCTCCCCCTCCCGGGATTAGTTCGTCTGATTTGCCGGATACATAATTGCGGCGACCCTGGAGGTCAAACCTGAATCCCGGCGTGTTGGTTATTGGCCGGCGGAAGTCTCCTTGGCCGCCTCCGCCTGGAAGTCGCCCCCGGCGCCGGCCATGTATTCCGGCCGGTAAATTTCCCGGAACGTGGCGACGATGTCGTCAAACGGGACGTCAACGAACGGCCCTCGGTCCTGGACATATTCCATATGTTTGTTGCCGGCCTGATCGAATTCGTGGAAGAGGGAGTCGTTCACGCCGTCGAACTCCAACGGCTTCAGCCCGAACTTTTCGCACAGGCTCAGGTTAAACGCCGGCGTGGCCTTGACCCACTTGCCGCCCAGCAGAATGTCGCAATAGGAATGCCAAGCGAACAAATCGGTGCCCAGCAGGTCGAGCAACCGCTGTGTCGCCAGGTGATTTTTCACATCCGCATAGCCGGGCCGGGCGGGAATGCCGTAGATCCGGCAGCACGCGGCGAGCAGCGCGGCCTTGGGCACGCACCAGCCTTCGCCGGTCAGCACCGCATCGCTGGCGCGGTAGCTGGTCTTCTCGGTCACCGGGAGATAGGGGTTGTAGCGGATTTCGTCGCGGACCGCGTAGTAGAAGTTGAGCGCCTGGTCGGTCTCATTCGCCGCTTTGCCGGCATGGGCATGGGCAAACTCGACGACCGCCGGATGATCCAGGTCGACAAATTCCCCGCCGTCTAAATACTCTTCATGGGCCACGCGTCAAACTCCGTTCAATCCGATGAATATCCGGGTAAGTATAGATTCCCGTTGTCAGGCTTGAAAGATTTACCGAAGTGCCCATGTGGAATTTGCGACTTGCCTTACTCAGAACATGGTGGCACACCATGACGAAACGGGCGGGTGGCGGACTTAAAATCAGTTATTTCAACGAGTTGATGATCAAATGCTGATGTATTTGGAAGTATTGGCCGGTTTCGTGCTGCTTCTGGGCGGCGCGGAGATCATGGTGCGCGGCGCGGTCTCCGTCTCCGAACGGTTCGGCATTTCCAAGCTGGTCATCGGCATGACCGTGGTGGCGTTCGGCACGTCAGCGCCCGAGCTCTTGGTCTCCTTGAACGCGGCGTTGTCCGGTGCGTCCGGCCTCGCCATCGGTAACGTGGTCGGCTCCAACATCGCCAATATCCTGCTGGTCCTGGGCGTGTCGGGCCTGATCCTGCCCATCGTCAGTGAAAAGGGCTCTTTGATAAAGGACGGCGTGATCCTGCTGGTCGGCACCGGCGCGTTTATCCTGCTTTCATTCCAGGGTACTATCGATCTGACCGGCGGCATTATCCTGATCGTCGTGTTTCTGGCGTTTCTCTATTACTCCTTCAAGCGCGAAGCCGGTCCTGGCGATGACACGGCCAGTGACGTTGTGAGTGAAGTCGATGACCTGGAGGTCAAAAGCGACAGCATCTGGGTGCAGCTTGCCTACCTGTTCGGTGGATTTGCCGGCCTGACCATCGGGTCGGAATTCCTGGTCGACGGCGGTGTCGAGATCGCGCGCTTCTTCGGCGTCAGCGAGGCGGTGATCGGCCTGACCATCATTGCCTTCGGCACGTCCCTGCCTGAACTTGCGGCCTCCGCCATGGCCGCTTTCCGCAAGCATTCCGATGTGGCGCTCGGCAATGTGGTCGGCAGCAACATTTTCAACGTGGTCGGCATCGTCGGCATCGTCGCCATGGTCACCCCCCTGGAGGTGCCGGATCGGGTCCTGACCCTTGATAACTGGGCCATGCTGCTGGCAACGCTGCTCATGATGCCGTTCATGATCGGCGGGGCGACGACCATTAGCCGGCCGGTCGCCGGGCTCTTTTTCCTGATTTATGTGGGCTATATTGTCTCCATCGGCTTCGGCGTGACGGCGATCTTCTAGCCGGACAATATGATCAGCCGGATGAGATCATGACAGACCCTTCGTCCAAAACCGTACTCGTCACCGGCGCTGCGGCCCGGATCGGCAAGGCCATTGCTATGGATCTGGCGGAGGCCGGTTGGTCGGTCGCCGTGCACTATGGCGGGTCGGACACGGCGGCCGAGGAGACAGTGAGTGCGATCCGGGATGCCGGCGGGACGGCAGCGGCATTTGCCGCGGACTTAAGCGACGAGGACCAGACGGCCGGATTGGTGGATCAGGTGGCTGATACGTTGGGGCCGGTGGCCTGCCTGATCAATAACGCCTCAATCTTCGAAAACGACACGGCGGCGACGGCAACCAAGCAGTCCTGGGACGATCATATGTCGGTTAATCTGCGCGCGCCCTTTGTGTTGAGCCAGGCCATGGCCGCGGCGTTCGGCGGCCGGGAAAACGGCAACATCATCAACATCATTGATCAGCGGGTGTTCAACCTGACGCCGTACTTCATGTCTTATACGCTGAGCAAGGCCGGGCTTTGGACGCTCACGCAAACCCTGGCGTTATCTTTCGCCCCCAACATTCGGGTGAACGCTATCGGACCCGGCCCCACTTTGCCGTCCAGCCGCCAGTCCGAGGATCAGTTCCGCCGCCAGTTTGAAGCGACCCCGCTGGAGCGTCCGGTTGACCCGACGGAAATCTGCGGCGCGGTGCGTTTTATCCTTGCCTCCCCCTCGATGACGGGGCAAATGATTGCACTGGATTCCGGTCAGCATTTGGGCTGGGGCCAGCCGCCCAAGGGCGGGGCCGCGGACGAATAGGCCGGCGCGAACAGGAATACCGACCATGACAACATCAGGCGCGAACGTTCATACACTGCACATTGCCGATGCGGGCACCCGCGTCCGGCACGTCTTCATTCGCGATCTGCTGCTGACCTGCCTGATCGGCGTGCACAAGCACGAACAGAAGAAGCCCCAGCGAGTCCGGATCAATCTTGATCTCGCCGTGCTCGAGGATACCGAGGAGATCGGCGACCGGCTCTCGGAAGTGGTCTGCTACGAAGACGTCGCCGACGGTATCCGCAATTTGGTCGCCAAGGGCCATGTCAATCTGGTGGAGACCCTGGCCGAGCAGATCGCCGAGATGTGTCTGGCCGATGACCGGGTGCGCACGGCGCGGGTGCGGGTGGAGAAATTGGATGTCTTCCCCGACGCCACCAGCGCCGGGGTGGAAATCGAACGGTTCAGCCC
>JAYQGD010000254.1:0-4786 GCA_038140415.1 Rhodospirillaceae bacterium | reverse complement strand
GTCCACACCCCCCAGATCGACGAACGCGCCGTAATCGGTGATGTTCTTGACCACGCCTTCCAGCACCTGGCCTTCGTTCAGGTTGGAGATCAGCTCCGAGCGTTCCTCGGCGCGGGTTTCCTCCAGCACGGCGCGGCGCGACACGACGATATTGCCGCGGCCCCGGTCCATCTTGAGGATTTGGAAGTCCTGCGGGTTGCCCATCAGCGGGCCCACGTCGCGGATCGGCCGGATATCGACCTGGGAGCCGGGCAGGAACGCCACGGCGCCGGACAGATCGACGGTGAAGCCGCCTTTGACCCGGCCGAAAATAACGCCGGTGACGCGTTCTTCCGCCTCGAAGGCTTTTTCCAGAACGGTCCAGGCTTCTTCCCGGCGCGCCTTGTCGCGGCTCAGGATGACGGAGCCGTCGCGGCCCTCGAAACGTTCAACGAAAACGTCCACCTTGTCGCCGACCATAACCTTGGCCGAGCCGGTGGCGTCGGTGAATTCCTTGATCGGAATGTGGCCTTCGGATTTGAGACCCACATCGACCAGAACAAAATCATTTTCAATCGCCAGCACATTGCCGGTCACAACCTGACCCTGCAGGCGGCTTTCCTCGCCCATCGTCTCGTTCAAGAGATCGGCGAAATTTTCGTCAGTCATCGGGAAGTCTTGGTCCTGTGCGGACTCGTTGGCGGTATCAGCCATAGTGAACATATCCTTCTAGTACTATTCAGGCCAACCGGTTGGATCCGGCGGTCTTCGGTTCAAAAAATGGTTTTCCCGGCCTGGCGGCCAAGCAAACCGTTACAACGACAATCGCCGCCTCGATCACATTGAATACGGGGCGAAAATTGTCAGGTACGCTTCTGCGATGCGATGTAATCCAGCGCCGCGGCAAATGCCGCGTCCGCGTCCAATTCACTCGTGTCGAGCACGAATGCGTCCTTGGCCGGCTCTAGGGGCGCCACTGATCGAGACTTATCCCTGGTGTCGCGATCCTGCATATCCCGCAGAATGCGCGTACGTATAGCTTCCTCGCCTCTCTGTTGCAACTCCTTAACACGGCGGTCGGCGCGGACCTCAACACTGGCGGTAAGGAAGATTTTCGTGGGCGCGTCGGGGCACACAACGGTGCCGATATCGCGCCCGTCGAGGATCACGCCGGCGGACCCGTCCGGCGGATTGGCGGCGAAATCCCGCTGAAACTCCAGGAGCACCGCGCGCACGTCGGGAATGGCCGCCACCTGGGACGCCGCCCCGGCCGCCGCCTCCCCCCGGAGGTTGGGATTATCCAGCTCCGTAAACGACAAATCCTTGGCCGCCGCGACGGCCGTTGCCTCATCCGACGGATCGCCGCCGTCCTCCAGGACTTTTAGGCCCACGGCGCGATAAATCAGCCCCGTGTCCAGGCGCACCAGATTAAAGTGTTTGGCCAGCCGGCGGGTCAGTTCGCCTTTGCCGGCTGCCGCCGGGCCGTCCACGGCGATGACCATGTGGGGATACGCGCTCACGCAGCGCTCTCCAACGCCGCGCCGAGATCATTCATCAGGCCGGCAAAGCCCGGAAAGCTGGTTTCGATCATGGCGCCGTCATCAATGGTGACCGGGTTTTCCGCCGCCATCCCCATCACCAGGAACGACATGGCGATGCGGTGATCCAGGCGCGCCTCGACCGTGGCCCCGCCCGGCGGCGGGCCGCCGTTCCCGTGAATGGTTAGCCGGTCCTGTTCTTCTTTGATGCCGACGCCGCAAGCGGTCAGCCCGTCGGCGATGGCGCTCAGCCGGTCGCTTTCCTTGACCCGAAGCTCGCCCACGCCCTCGAACACCGTATCGCCCTCGGCGCAAGCGGCGGCCACGGCCAGGATCGGGTATTCGTCGATCATGCTGGCGGCGCGCTCCGCCGGCACGGTGATGCCGGTGAGGGTTGAGCTTTTGGCCCGCAGGTCGCCGGCCGGTTCGCCCGACTGGTCCCGCGGGTTCTCGATTTCGATATCCGCGCCCATTTCCTTAAGACTGTCCAGAAGACCGGTGCGCAGCGGGTTGAGTCCGATCCCCTGCACGGTCACGTCCGAGCCCGCCGTGATCAGTGCCGCGATCAGGGGAAAGGCGGCGGATGAAATATCGCCCGGCACTTGGACGTCCCGCGCGGTGAGCTCCGGCTGCCCGGTCAGGGTGATGGCCAGGCCCTCGTCCATCTGTTCGCGGGCAATCTCCGCGCCGAAGGCGGCCAGCAGGTTTTCCGTATGATCGCGGGTCGCCACCGGTTCGATCACCGTGGTCCGGCCCCGCGCATGCAGACCGGCCAGCAGCACGGCGGACTTCACCTGCGCAGAGGCCACGGTCATCACCTGGCGGGTGGGGATCAGCCGGTCTGTGCCCTTCACCGTGACCGGCAGGCGGCCGCCGGTGCGCGCTTCGAACGCCACGCCCATGGGCCGCAACGGCCCCATCACCCGTTCCATCGGGCGGGCGCAGAGGGACTCGTCGCCGGTCAGCGTGCTGTTGAACGGATGGCCGGCCAGGATGCCCATCATCAGCCGCGCGCCGGTACCGGCGTTGCCCATGTCCAACACGCCCGCCGGTTCGATCAGCCCGCCGACGCCCCGGCCATGGACCGACCAGACGCCGTCCGTCCGCTGCGTGATCTCCGCGCCCAGCATTCTGAGCGCGCCGGCGGTCGACAGCAGGTCTTCGCCGTCCAGCAGGCCGGTGATCCGGGTTTCGCCCACGGACAGCGCGCCCAGCATCAACGCCCGGTGGGACAGGGACTTGTCCCCCGGTACGGACAGCCGGCCGGTCAGCGCGGCGGCGGGGCGGGATGTCATCTTGGGCACGAACGGGTCTCCGATTTAAATCGCCGGTGTCTCTACCATGTTTGACCGGGCTGGGCTACTTCCGGAACAGGGCGATCCAGTGAAATTTGGTTTTGACAGAGGGGACCTAAAATGGCAATTGACCGCAAAATTCCAACCGGTCCCTTGGGGCCTGGCGAGCAACCGCACCCGCGTGCCACAGGAAAGGCCAAAGGCGAAGGCCGAAGGAAAGGAAGTCGAGTGACGAAAGACAAGTTTGGAACAAAGCTGACCTGCCAGAGCTGCGGCGCGAAGTTTTACGACATGAAGAAGAAAGACCCGGCCTGCCCGAAGTGCGAAACGGTCTATCAGCCGGAGAAGCCGAAAGCCCGCCGTTCGACCACGGCCGCGCCGGCCGAGGCTCAGCCCAAAACCGCGCCCGCGCCCGACAAGGAATCGGAGGATAGCGACAGCGACGATATCGATCTGGATATCGATGACGATCTGCTGGACACCGATGACGACGGCGAGGATGATGATTCCCTGATGGAGGACACGTCCGACATCGGCGGCGACGAGGAGGATATCGGCGAGGTTGTGGGGTCGGTCGATTCCGACGGCGACGACAAAGACACGTAGCCGAGACTTTTTACTTGCAGAAGGCGGGGCATGTTCCGTATGTTCCCCGCCGCTTACCCGCCCGGCGACCCCGCCATTCATCAGGGATGACCAGAAATGTTCAGGCCTGATTGGAAAAGATCAGTGATGATGAGGGGGACCCAACCCGGGCCGGACAACTTGGTATAGGGGCCGTAGCTCAGTTGGGAGAGCGCTACAATGGCATTGTAGAGGTCGTCGGTTCGATTCCGTCCGGCTCCACCAAGGTTTTTTAGTTATATCAACAACATATAGCTAAATCCCGACCTATCAGAAATTCTCAAGATTCAATCTGGCACACGTTTGGCACAGTGCTGGAGGAATTCTTATGGCTACTATTCGTAAACGAGGCGACAAATGGCATGTCCAGGTGAGGCGATCTGGACACTCTCGAACACGATCTTTTTCACATAAAGCAGACGCCGATTCTTGGGCGAGATTGATAGAGAGAAAAATAGATACTCGCGAGCTCAACACGTCCTTCGATGGAGCACCGAACATAACAATCAGCGAATTGCTTACACGATATTCTGAAGAGGTTTCGCCAAAGAAGAAGAGCGCTTGTGTTGAGATTTACATCATCAATAAATTCACATCCCATAAATTAGGGGCTCTACCAGCCTGTGAACTTAAAGCTACAGATGTAAGCCTATACCGGGATGAGAGGCTGTCCGCAGTTAAGGAGGCAACAGTTCATCGGGAACTGTCTCTGCTTCGACATTGTCTTGAAGTAGCGCGTAGAGACTGGGGGATTCCGCTAGAAAGAAATCCAGTGGCTGAGATAAGAATGCCATCACTTGGAAAACCAAGAGAGAGGAGAGTGACGAAAAATGAACTGACTGCACTTCATCAAAGCTGCACTCATCCAGTTCTCTGGCAGGTAATCACTATTGCACTTGAGACGGCAATGCGCCGTGGAGAGATTGTTGCGATGCAGTGGGATCATATCGACTGGGATAATAAAGTATTACACATCCCCAACACTAAGAACGGTCATCCTAGAACAATTCCGCTGACACCATCGGCAATTGAGGTTTTTGAGGAATTACCCAAGATAAGTTCTGACGTCATTGGCATGACGGGTAACGCCATTCGACTCTCTTGGGAACGTCTAAAGAAGAGAGCTGGTGTGACAGACCTTAGGTTCCACGATCTTCGCCATGAGGCCATAAGTCGTTTCTTTGAAATGGGTTTGTCTGTACCGGAGGTTGCGCTGATTAGTGGACATAGGGACCCGAGAATGTTGTTCCGATACACCCACCTCAAGGCTGAGGAGGTTGGTAAAAAGCTCAGGGGTAATTTGGCTTAGGGCTTTTGCGTAATCCAAGTGTGGATAAAATTAATTATCCA
>JAYQGD010000253.1:0-4797 GCA_038140415.1 Rhodospirillaceae bacterium | reverse complement strand
AGGCCAGCCTGCAGATGGGCGAGCTGATCCTGATGGGGCTCGGTGTGCCGGACAGCGCGGCGCGGCAATATATTGAATCGCGGCGGCAGTCGGAACAGATCTCCGTCGACCAAACGGGATAAACCAGGGGGACCAAAGAGATGACCGACGCTGAAATTGTATATGAGGGCTACACCGCTGCCGGACTGGCCGAAAGCCTGAACCCGGAAGTCACCATCGACGACCTGCCGGCCTATCAACAGGAAAACGGCGCGCTCAGCGCGGCGGCGCGGGAACGGCTGCCGGGCACCTGCAATATCGCTTACGGCGCTGAAGAGGCCCAGAAGCTGGACATTTTCGCCCCAGCCGGCAGCGGTAATCCAGTGCTGATCGATATTCATGGCGGCGGCTGGCGGGGCGGCAGCAAGGACGGCCGCAGCCTGGTCGCCGAAGCCATCACCGGCGCCGGCGCGCTGTGGGTGCCCATCGATTACGGACTAGCGCCCGCCTACCGCATGGATCAAATCGTCGATCACGTGCGATCCGCGCTAACGTGGGTCTACAACAACATTGCCGAGCATGGCGGCGATCCTGATCGGATTTATGTTTCCGGCAACTCCGCCGGCGGACACCTGACCGGCGCGACCCTGATGCCGGGCTGGCACGGGGACTATGGTGTGCCCGAAAACGTGATCAAAGGCGCCTGCGCCATGAGCGGCATCTTTGATCTGCGCGCGCTCTACCATGCGGAAGGCGGCTATAAGGTGGAGCTCGGATTGGATCTGCCGACCGCGGAAACGTTCAGTCCGCTGCTGCACCTGCCCGAAAACGGCTGTCCGCTGATCATCGGCTACGGCGCGCCGGAGTTGGATGAGTTCCGCCGGCAATCCCATGTCTACTATGAAGCCTGGAAGAACGCCGGGTTCGACGCGACGGAAGTCATTGTCGACGGCGCGCACCACTTTGCCATGTCCCGGGAACTGGCGAATACGGTTGGCGCGCTGCACAAAGCCGTCGTTGAAATGATAAATAACTAAACCTATAGTAAGCACACCCCTTAAGTGAATTTTGTGATCCCGCGCAGAAAATGGCCTACGAGTACTATATTGATCCCGACCTGAACTGTGATTTCGTCCGGCATTTCGGCGAATATGAGCTCGACGAGGAACAGCATCATCTTCGCGACCTAATGGCGCGTGACGACTTCCGTCCCGACTGCAATATCCTGCGGGTGATGGAGGGCACCGCGATGCCGGCAGAATATAGTTTCGAGTAATTCACCAGCCGCTCAAAACCCAAGCTCGACGAGCTGGCGGAGAATATGAAAAGTATTCGGATAGCCTGGGTGGTGAACAATGGCCGGGACTACAGCCTGGTCCACCAATGGGGTGTCTCCCAACGGCTGAGTGTTCCCGAGGTCGAGCGCCGGGCATTCCGCGAGCTGCCGCCCGCCCTCGAATGGCTCCGCATCCCCGCGGACTATTCCATGAATTTCGGCGGCTGAAGGTATTTCGCCGGCGCGTCAACCGGCCCGTCCAAGGTCAGCAGAAACGCCTCGATTTGTTTGAATTACGCGTCGGTCATCGAGAGCTGGCGCAGCTCGGTTTCGCCCACGGTCGCCGGCGGCACATCCCGGTATTGCCAGATGGCATCCTCCAAAGTCTGAAACTGCCCGGCGTGCATATAGGGCGCGGTGCGGGAGACAAAGCGCAATGTGGGCGTCTTAAAGGCCCCGACCAATTCCGGCCCGCTGCGCTTGGCAAAAGTCAGCTCCGCACATTTGTCCGTGTCGTTGCCGAATTGGCTCCGGCAATTGGTAGGATCGGCCAGCGCCGCTTTGATGCCGGTAGCGCGTCCCATCTCCCCCGCATCATCGCCGACAATGTGAGAGCCGATATTGTGAAACTGAAAGTCCGTGAACAACGGGCCCGAGTGGCAGCGGATGCATTGCCCCTGATTGTCGGCAATGAAGGCGCGAAGGCCTTCGATCTCGTCCAGGGTGAACTGATCTTCCGGCGCGGGCTTTTGGTCCGCCAGGACAGCGGCTACATATCGATCAAACTTGGCCGGACCGGGCCGGAGCCGGCGCTCATAGGCCGCGATCGATTTGCCGAGATTGGCAAACGCCCGGTCGATACCAGCCTTATCATTCCTCGGCGGCAAACTGCCGAAGAGGTTTTCATACCGCCGCCGGTACTCCGCATCTCCGCGGACGACGCCAACCACCTGGGTGCGGTCCGTGCCGTGTTCCGCCGATTCTTCAAACAGCGCCATGGCCTGGGACCAGAGACTATCCTTGCGCCCGTCCCAAAACAGCCACGGGCTGAACGCCGCGCCGATAATCGTGGGCGCGTTGCGTTTGGTCTGACCAACGCCGACCGCCTGCTTGCGCCCATCGGTGAATATCAACTCGGGCTTGTGGCAGCCGGCGCAGGCGATCTTGCCGTTGGCGCTCAGCCGTGCATCGAAAAACAACCGGTGACCGAAATCGGCAGCGGCGTCGCTGTCGGCAACCTCATTGCCCGAAGCGGCTAGACGCACCGGCAAGTTGGAGATGAGGAGCGTCTTCAGGACCACCTTTTCCGCCGGCGTCCATTCGTTGTCGAAGTCCCGCCAGACGGCTGTGCCCACATTAACGGGAAAACTGATCTCGTCCGCGCCCCTGCCGTTTTTCAGTCCAACCCGCACCGTCCATTCCCCGAGACGGTCAAACTTGACCCCCTCGATAATGTACTCGCCGGCGCGCGGGCCTCTTGTAATTTTCGGCGTGGTCGGCAAGACATGGTAGTGGCGCGTCATCCCGGCCCGGATCGAGAGCTCACCGGGCGCGGGCAAGTCCCCGGATTTTGGCGTCAGATAGAGATGCCAGTGATGCAGCCGGTTAAACGGCGGGTTGGCGGTCAGGGTTTCCAAAGACGCCACCACCTGCCCGCTTTTGGACACGGCGGAAATCTCGGCGGCACAGACGGGCCCGGCCAGCGCCACAACCGCCATCATCCACGCCAATCCTCGTCGAATACGCCGGAACATCGCCGCTCCGTCCCGTTATCTCACGGATACAGTATACAAGGTTCGCCGGAATTTGCCTTGATTTGGCTCACGCCCCGCGGACGGTGTCGATGAGGCCGGCCGGGTCGTCCGGGGCGGCGTCGCCGCGCCAAGCCACATGACCATCGGGCCGCACCAGGATCAGTTTCTTCTCGTAGTACCGGACAACGTCGTCTTCCTGGCAGTCCACGGTTTTGAACGGCATGCCGACGGCCTCGGCCGCCGCTTCCAGCGCGCCTGTGCCCACCGACGGGTCGGTCCGCACCAGCACAAAGCCGTGGCCGTACCAATCCAACGTCGACGCGCCGTCTTCCAGCCACGCGTGCGGCGCCCGGTGGCCCGGCGCGGCGGAATGGACATAATTCATGGTTTCCAGGGGCGGGCCCTTGTCGCCGTTATAGACGATGATCGGCGAGTTCTCGTAGCGGTAACCGAGCACCAGCCCGTCCGTGTCGTATTCCCGGTCCATATCGATATCGTGCAGGACCTTTCTAAACTCTTCGCGGAACGCCTCCCCTTCCGGTGAGTCCGCCACCAGCAGCGGGCCCTTGGGCAGCTTGGCGAACTGAGTGAAGTTGAGCGCCGCCTCGTCGGTGATGATCTGCGCCGTCGGCCGGCGTTCCGCATCGAAGCTCGCGAGCAGCTTGTCCCCGCCCCAGCCCTGAGTAACCGCGGCCAGTTTCCAGCCGACATCCACCGCTTCCTGAATGCCGGTATTCATGCCGAAACCGCCGGTGGGCGACATCTGCTTGGCCGCGTCGCCGGCCAGAAACACCCGGCCCTTGGAGAATTGTTCGGCCGTCACGCGCTTCCGCTCCCACGGCAGGATGGAGATGACCTCGAACTCGAAGTCCGTGCCGATGGCCCGGCGGAGATGTTCGCCGGCCTCTTCATGGGTGAGCTCCGTGCCGTGAGGCAGGTGCATGATGGACAACCGCCACAGGTCCTTGCCGTTGATGGCGACGATGTCGGCCCACATGCCGTTCTCGCCGAACACCCATTGCATGATGGTCCTGCCTTTTTCGAGGAGAAGATCAGCCCGTTCCGAGCGGAAGAAAACCGTCTGGTTATAATTGAGCCCGAAATCCCCTTGCAGCTCGACCCCCAGTTGCTCGCGGATATCGCTCATGGCGCCGTCGCAGGCGATCAAATACTGCGCGCGAACGGTGCGCGGCTCGTCGGTGCGGAGGTGGCGGATTTGCGCCGTAACGCCGTCGGCATCCTGTTCGAAGGAGACAAACTCGGTCTCGTACAAGAAATCCACGAAGGTCATGGCCCGTGCGTGATCCCGCAAGATGGGATCGAACCAGATTTGCGAACAGCGCTGCAGGGCTTCGGGGGAATTGATGTGTTTCTCGTCCTTGCGGGCGGGGAATTCGTAGCGCGCGAGCTCGTGCCCGCCATAGGCCTGGGTGACAAAATGGATGTTGCGGGGGAAGTCGTCGGGGATGCTTTGCGCGCGGACCTGGTCGATCACGCCCCAGCGCCGGCACATTTCCGACGTGCGCACGCCGACCTGGTTCATCTTGGGATGCCCGATGGAACCGTCCCGGCGTTCCACCAGGATGCACTCGACGCCCTGATAGCCCAGCTCGATGGCGGCTGCGAGGCCGACCGGCCCGCCGCCGACGATCAAAACCGGCACTTCGATGTCCGGCGCGCCGGCGTCTTCGCCCATATCCTCCAGCGTGTCTTCCAACTTGTCGTTCATGCGCCCTCCCCTTGACAGTACCCCCAGAGATACCATGTCAAAACTGCCGTGACTAACAC
>JAYQGD010000252.1:0-4803 GCA_038140415.1 Rhodospirillaceae bacterium | reverse complement strand
GTGCACATAACTCTTTACCCAGCGGAAGATAGTCTGCACACGGTCCGCTGCTAGTCCTAGACGACGCCGGATTCTACCGGCGGCCCGGTGTCCTGAGCTATAGATATTTTCCGAAATTTTCTGGTTCATTAATTTTCGAAGCGATGCAAAGGTTTATCCCTAGTGCTTCGCTTTGTCCCTCAAGTTCAGGATTTCCATCTGTGGGAAATCCGCAACAGTTTTTGGCGAATCTCAGTTCGCTGTCATCCTGTGGATAAGCTATGGAAAAGTTAGCCGCGCAAGAATCCGACCGCTTCATACGCCTCGGCCAGGATTGGATCGGCAATCTCCCGGGCCCGCGCCGAGCCGTTGGCCAGAACTCCGTCCAGATAGCCGGGATCCTTCACCAAGCGCGCCATTTCGTCGCCGATCGGACCCAGTTTCTCCACCGCCAAATCAGTCAGGTCTTCCTTGAACTTAGAGAACTGCGCACCGTCATAGGCTTGGCACACCTCCGCCAGGGACTTGTCCGCCAGCGCGGCATAAATCCCCATCAGGTTGGACGCTTCAGGCCGGCCTTCCAGCCCCTCCGGCTTGCCAGGCAGCGGTTCCGGATCGGTTTTGGCCCGCCGGATCTTCTTGGAGATTTCATCCCGGCCATCGGTCATATTGATACGGGAGGCTTCCGACGGATCGGACTTGCTCATTTTATTCTTGCCATCGCGGAGCGACATGACCCGCGTCGCCTCGCCCAGGATCAGCGGCTCAGGCAGGGGAAACAGGTCCACGTTAAAGTCGTTGTTGAACTTCTGGGCAATATCCCGGCTCAGTTCCAGATGCTGTTTCTGGTCCTCGCCCACGGGCACATGGGTCGCCTTGTACAATAGAATGTCCGCCGCCATCAGGTTCGGATAAGCGTAGAGCCCCACCGAGGCGTTCTCCCGGTGTTTGCCCGCCTTTTCCTTGAACTGGGTCATGCGATTCAGCCAGCCCAACCGCGCCACGCAGTTGAATACCCAGGCCAATTCCGCATGGGCCGAAACCTGGCTCTGATTGAAGATAATGTTCTTTTCCGGATCCAATCCCGATGCGATCAACCCGGCGGTCACCTCACGGGTCGCCGGCGCAAGCGCGGCCGGTTCCTGCCACACGGTGATGGCGTGCAAATCCACCACGCAGTAGAGGCACTCGTAGTCGTGCTGCAGGTTCACCCAGTTTTTCAATGCCCCCAGATAGTTGCCGAGGTGCAGATCGCCGGTGGGCTGAATACCCGAAAAGATGCGGCTCATGGCGCAAATCCGTTCATATTTATTATGCTGGTTCCCAGAAGGGCGGTGTTATGGCGGCGAAGCCAGTCGAGGTCAAGTATCTGCGGTGCGCCGGGTCAACAGCCGGCGCAGATCGGCGGGGGTCACGATCCGGAGCACCAGGGACAAGAGGCCGTAAACCACGAGCCCCAGAGCCACCAGCACCGCCAAACCGCCAGCCCTGGTCAGTTCATCGCCGCCCAATATCTCGCCCAATGGCCGCATGCCGAAGATCAGCGCCGCCGCCATGACCACGCTCGCCAGCAGGATGCGCTTCAGCCGGGATGAAAGCCGCTCATCGGGCCGGAAGTGTCCCCGGTGGTACAGAATAACCGCCAATAGGATCACGTTCAGCCAAGCGGCGGCGGCCGTGGCCGCGGCGATCCCTAAGTGCAGAAACGGCTTCATCAGGATCAGGTTCAACACCAGATTGACGGCGACGGCGATCAGGCCGATTTTCACCGGGGTCGCCGTGTCTTCCCGGGCGAAGAAGCCGGCGGACAGTCCTTTGACCATCACATAGGCCGGGATACCCGCCGCATAGATGGCCAGCGCGCCGGCGGTCGCAATCGCCTGTTCCGGGCCGAACTCTCCCCGCTGGAACAGCACAGTAATGATCGGGTGGGCCAGAACGATCAGCGCGGCGGCAGCCGGCACGCCTAGAAACAGAGAAAATTCCAGCGCCCGATTCATGCTGTTATCGGCCCCGGCCTCGTCCCCGGCGCGCACCTGGCGGGAGAGAAGCGGCAACAGCGCCGTGCCCACGGCAACGCCGACGACGCCCATGGGCAGCTGGTTCACCCGGTCGGCAAAGAACAGATACGAGATCGAGCCCGAGGGCAGCAACGATGCGATCACCGTATCGATCAGCAGGCTGATCTGATAGACCCCGGCGCCGATGGCGACGGGCGCGATACGCTTCAGCATGGTCTTCACGTCATCCGTCAATCTCGGCAGACGCAGGCGCAGCGGCACCCCGGCCCGGACACAATGGAACAGCAGCCAGGCAAACTGCGCAGCGCCCGCGCCGCACACGCCCCAGGCTAGGGCGTGGCCCGGGCTCGGCACGAACGGCGTCAGCCAGAGGATCGCACCGATCAGGCAGATATTTAAGAGGATCGGCGTGGCAGCGGCGGCGGCGAACTTGCCGAGCGAGTTCAACACGCCGGCCATCAGCGAGACCAGCGAGATGAACAGCAGATAAGGGAAAGTCAGCCGGGTCAGGTCCACGGTGCGGTTGAATTGTTCCGGATCATCGGCAAAGCCCGGCGCGAAGCCGAGCAGGATCACCGGCATGGCGATTTCCACCAACAGCGTGAACACCAGCAAGCTCCAGAGCAAAATCGCCAGGGCCTGCTCGGCGAAGACCTGGGCCCGAGCGCGGCCGTCCGCCTCCAGGAATCCCGCAAACTGAGGCACGAAGGCGGCATTGAACGCGCCCTCGGCAAACAGCCGGCGGAACAGGTTGGGCAGCTTGAAGGCAACGAAAAAGGCGTCGGCCAAAGGTCCCGCACCCAAGATGGCGGCCACCAGGATATCCCGGACAAAACCGAAGACGCGGCTCACCATGGTGAAGCCGCCGACGGTCGTTATGGCGCGCAGCAGTGACATAATCGCGTGTTTACCCTAACCCCGGTTCCATGACCAGAGGTTAGTAAGTTGAAAATATTGGCGAAATTGGGGCGGGTTACTCGGCCGCGACGGCCGGTGTCTGATCGCCCTCGACCGCGTCCAAGAGCGCGATCTTGATCCGCTTGATCTTGTCGTCGTGGGTGATCTTGAGACCAAAGACATCCTTGACGTAGAAGCTGTCGACCGCCTCCTCGCCGAAGGTCGTGATGTGCGCGCTGGAAATCTTGAGGCCCAGCGCGGTAATGGCGGCAGTGACGTCGTACAGGAAGCCGACCCGGTCCAAGCCGGTCACTTCGATAACCGTATCGGTGGCGCTGGCGTTATTGTCGACGATGACCCGGCTCGCCACGCTGAACATTTCATCCTGTCTCGTGGTCCGGCTGGCTTTGGCTTTTTCCAACTCTTGGCGAAGATACAGCTTATCGGACAGCACGTCCTCGATCCGGGTGAAGATGCGCTTCATCTTGTCATCCTGGGTGACCGCAGAATTGGTGGCGTCCAGGAAGGAGAAGCTGTCCAGCACCATGCCGTCGGACATGGTGGCGATCTTGGCATCCATGATGGTCACTCCGGAGATCGCCATCACGCCGGCGATCTTGGAAAAGATGCCGGGATGATCCGGGGCGTAGACGGTCACCTCGGAATATTTGAACGTGTCGTCGATCCGGGAATCGAAATGGAGGCTTAACCCCTGATCCTTGGCGGTGCGGACGATCTCCGCATGGCGCAGGTGAGACGCCGTGTCGTAGGTCAGCCAATAAGACGGATAGCCGGACGAAATATGCTCCTCCACGAACTCGGCCGGCCAGCCGGCCAACGCGTCCCGCAACCGGTCCTTGGCGGCGGCAATCCTGTGGACCCGGTTCTCTTCCACCTGATCACCGGACATGACCTCGAGCGAGCGTTGATACAGGCCGCGCAAGAGGCCGGACTTCCAGTTGTTCCAGGTGCTGGGCCCGACCGCCCGGATATCCACGCACGTCAGAACCGTCAGCAGGCGCAGGCGCTCCACCGACCGGACGACGGAGACAAAATTCTTGATGGTCAGCGGATCATCCACATCCCGCTTGAACGCCGTATCGCTCATGGTCAGGTGTTCCTTGACCAGCCAGCTCACGGTCGCGGTTTCTTCCTGATCCAGGCCCAGCCGCGGACACAGCTCCAGCGCAAGATCGGCGCCCAGCTCCGAATGGTCGCCACCCCGGCCTTTGGCGATGTCGTGCATGAACACCGCCACATAAAGGGCCCGGCGAGAGTGAACCTTTTCCAGCGCCTCGGTGACGTTGGGCATTTCCTCGGTATACTGGCCGGCCTCGATCCGGGACAGGATGCCGATGGCGCGGATCGTGTGCTCGTCCACCGTATAGGTGTGGTACATGTCGAACTGCATCTGCGCGACCACCCGGCCAAAATCGGGAATGAACAGGCCGAACACGCCGGCTTCGTTCATCCGGCGGAGCGCTTTTTCCGGCTCTTTGGTCGAGGTCAGAATATCCAGGAAAAGCTGGTTCGCCGCCGGATCGTTCTGAAAGTCTTCGTCGATCAGGTCCAAATCTTCGCTGATCTGGCGCAGGGCGTAGGGATGGATATCCAGATCGTGCTCCTGCGCTTCGGCAAAAATGCGCAACAGCTTCAGCGGGTCCTGGCGGAACGCGTCATCCGATTGCAGCGTGATCCGTCCCTGGTCCACATCAAACCCGTCGATCTTGAACCGGCGGAAGGCGAAACCGGGCATGCGGAAGAAGGACCGCTTGGCCTGCTTGTCTTCTAAGTAGGCGCAGAGCACCCGGGTCAGATCGCCCACATCCTTGGCGATCAGGAAATAGTGCTTCATGAAGCGTTCGACGCCGCTGGATTCGGGCTGATCCTCGTAGCCCATTTTCTC
>JAYQGD010000251.1:0-4806 GCA_038140415.1 Rhodospirillaceae bacterium | reverse complement strand
CCAGCGTGGTGCCTGATCGGGGCATACCCAAAATAAAAATGGGCCTCTTGGGACCTCGCGCGCTGCTTTTGAACCGGGTGAATATCTCCGCCGGGAATGCCGCCGCGATCTCCGCCATCAGGGATTCGTTCCGGCTCACGTCGTACTGCAAGGTCGACGTTTTCAGATCGTTGGCGGTTTCCAGGTGGTGGAACGCATCTTCAATCTTTCCCTCCCGCTCAAGGGTCGCGAACATGGCGAAATGCATCCAAGCGTTCTCCGACGGTGCGGCCTGCAACGCCTGAGAAGCCTCTTCCATCGCCGCCATATCTCTCTCGACGCTAGTCTTGCCGATGTAGGCCAGAGACTTCCACGCATCTGCCCGCAACGGATCAAGCTCCAGCGCCCGGCGATAGGCCGCCGCCGTGGAAAAGGACCTGGTCAACGACATCCTGGTGGAAATTTCCGCCGCGTTTGACCCCTTCGCCCGCCGGGCCACCTGGTACCAACGGATGATCAACTGACACTTGTCTCCGTGCGCTGAACAGCCTGCTTTCTCCGGCGACGGTGAAATCTGCGAAGAAGGTCTGAACCTCTGGCTCCGGTCGCTGTTCATTCCGCTCAAGTACGAGCTAAGCGATCCGTGCAAACGTGTCGAATTCATCGGCAAGCACGGCGTCAACAAGATCACCGCCGCGGAAAAGCTGCGCCACCACCTCTGGGGCGATGCCGCGACCGACACTATCAAGGGACCTCGCAGCCTGTGAGCGGGGATCCCGAAAAACGAATACCGACTTTAATTCACACTCAGTCAAAAAGGAGAAGAAAAATGAACGTGAATGATAACTTTGAAGCCGCCAATGACAGTGGCGTTGCAAATGTACAGGCCGGCGTAAAGGCCGGTTGGGCCGCCCGCGGCATGGTCTTGGTCAACGATTATGTGGCCCGCGTCGTCTACAACTACCGGGAGCGGCAACGGATCAACCGGTCCATCGAGCTGATGATGCACTTGAACGACAATCAACTGCGCGACATCGGCGTGGCCCGTGCGGAAATTCCGCATGTCATTGAAAAGGCGGTTCATGATCAGCGCGCCGCCTGATCACAAGAATACCCTCCCCAAACTAAGCGCAATGCCGGAGTGGCTCTGTCACTCCGGCTTTTTTTTCTTGAAGAAACTTAGCCCCCGCCCAGCGCCAGCCAAACGGCGAGTTCTTCCGCGACCCGGTCAAACACAGGCCCCCAGTCGCCGGCGGTCTCCTGACGAAAGACCCGGAGGTACGGATGCCAGTCGTGCCCTTCCCCTTCCACACCGAAACGCCACTCGGGCAAGGTGTTGATCATGGTCCAGGTCGGAATGCCCTGAGAACCGGACACCTGAATGGTCGAATTGTCGATGGAGATAACAAGATCACACGCGGCGACTTGCGCGAACCAATCCTCCGCGCTGGCGAAGGGATCGACGTCCGGATCATGATGCACGGTCACACCCAGACGCTCCTGTACCCCGGCAAGATCGTCCGCCACCTCCCCATACTGCAGTGAGACGAAGGTGCACGGGCCCTGGGTGAACAGCTTGTCCCACAAAATTAGTGGGGCGCTACGCTCTTGCCCCGCCGTGGGATTACCGCTGCGCCAGCAGACGCCGATGACCAGCCCGTCACCCAAGGCTTGATATTTTGATCGCAAGCCGGCGGTGAGATCAGGATCGGCCGAGAGATAACGTCCCTCTATATTGGCAAAGTCATCCCGGCTTTTGCGCAAATAAGTGCACAGGGACGCCAGGGGCACTTGGAAATCCGGCTGCATCGCCTCGATCATGGGATCGGGCGGGTCCCGGCGGGCCACCACAATGGCGTTTCCGAACGACCGCTGGAAGACAGGCACCAGACGTTCGCCGCACTCGATCACCATATCCACCCCTTGTCCCATCACGTCCGCGATGGGATTGGCGAACATGATCTCGTCGCCGATTCCTTGTTCGCTCCAAATCAGGATCGTCTTTCCCGCGAGCTCCTCGCCTTGCCACATGGGATAGTCAAAGTTCCGCCAGGTGGAGGGAAACTCCCGGCATTTCCAACGCCATTCATTTTCCCGCCAGCCGTCCTCGTAATTGCCCTGCATCAGCAGCACCCTGCTGAGATTAAAATGCGCCTCGGGATAGTCCGGCGCGATGGCCACCGCCTGGCGCAGGATCATCTCCGCGCTCAAATAGTCACCCTGCGCCGAATAGGCCAGGCCCAGATTGTTGTAGGCTTGGATGTTGGCGTGATCCAACAGGATCGCCTCGTCGAAGCAGGTCACCGCGTCATCGACCCGCCCCGCCGCCATCAATGCACTGCCGAAATTAATAATCGCCGGGACGTTTTCCCGATCCAGCCGGAGCGCCTGCTTGAAGCTATCGATGGCATCATCGAGCCGGTTGAGCCCCATCAGGGCTTGTCCCTGCACATCATAGGCATGGGCGGAGCCGCTGTTCAGGTTGATCGCCTTGTGCACCGCCGCCAGCGCTTCGTGATACCGGCCCACCTGCGACAGAACGAAGGCCATCTGCGCCAGGATTTCCTGTTCCCGGGGCAACACACGGGTCACATACTGTAGCGCCGCCAGCGCATCATCGAACTGGCCGGCCTCCGCCGCTGTCTTGGCGCAGGCCGAGGCTGCACGGACCAAATTCCGCGCGACATCATCCCGGTCCGGATCGATGGCGAGCGCGCCCAAAAACGCCTCCGCCGCTTCTTCCGTGCGGCCTTGCTGCAAAAGAATGAGGCCCAGACTGTTGATTGCATCCAGATTGCCGGGCTGCGCGGCGATAACCTTGTGCGCAAGCAGCTCGGCCTCGATCAACTCGGCGTTGTCAGGGGCGGCGGGCTCGTTCATGGGCAGAGAATAAAAGGTTCGGGCCCGGTTTGACTAGTCGGCAGGCCTATTCGGCGGCGAAGCTGCGATGGTCCAGGCCACCGACGATTTTGGATTCCCCGTACGCCCGGCCTGGAATATTGCTCCACACCAGAGACTCCGGCAGGTCATAGAGCTGGTCACAGTCCTTGCAGTAGGAAATGTCGTCGAACCGCCCTTCCCTATGGGCAGCGCGGAGTTCCTCGTATGCCTCCCCGCCGACAACATCGGCGATGGACTGATCATCCAGGTGTCCGAGAACGGCCTCGGAGTCCTTTCCCAGAACCATGCAGCAGGCGACGACCGCCCCATTGTGGCCATCCAAACCGCCGGCGCGGACTTGCAGCAATTCGGAGAACGGCCGCCCGCAGGACCGTTTTTCCGGCGCGCGGGTCAAGTTTCGGCGGTCATAGGGCGAATCGAATTCTCCCGACCAATTGTGCATCAGCCACACTTCGGCAAACGCGCCCGTGTAGTCGATCCAGTTCGATTGATAGGCTGCGAGCTCTTCCGCCCGGCGATCCATATCGGTAATCAGGTGGTAGAGATGAATTTCCGTGCCGCCGCCCATCTCCTCGTTCAGCTCCCGAAAGCGCCGCACATTGTCGCGGACCTGCCCGAACGCATCCATGCTCATCCAACGGTGATAGCTTTCCCGGTCGCAGCCGATGGCCGACACCCGAAGCACATCCAGTCCGGACTCGATCAGCCTGCGGGACAGTTTCTCATCCAACCGGTAGCCGTTGGTAAAAGAAACGCACTTCAGCCCGCGGTCTTTAATCGCACGCACCGCATCGGGCATGTCCGCGTTCAGAGTGGGCTCTCCCGATCCTTGGAGGGAGACGGACTCAACGCCGTACTGCTGGGCATCGTCCAAGATTTTATCCAACACTGTGCTCGGCAGTTTTTTCAGGAAGTCCTTTTCCCGGCCCTCGGCCTGGGGACACATCTCGCACTTGAAGTTGCAGCCGCCGTTCAGCTCCAGATCAAGCTGCTTAATGCGAATGGGGTTGGTAACGGGCATCGCCTGATCCCTATCCGCCCCGCTTGGCGGCGGCGATCATGTCGCAGATTTCCCGCACCGCGCCGGCACCGCCATTCTTCTCGGTCACATAAATGGCGGCTTTTTGTGCGGCCGCCATGGCGTCATTGACGCTCATCGGGCAGCCGACCGCTTCCAGCACGGGAATATCGTTCACATCGTCGCCAACATGAGCCACCTGCTCCAGATCGATGCCCATCTGGTCACAGAGTGACACCAAGGTCCCCAGCTTGTCCTGCGCATCCAAGTAGACATAGTCCACGCCCAGCGCATTGCCCCGGTGGCCAATGGACGGTGTCGAGCTGGCGGTAATAATCGCCAAAGCCACGCCGGCGCTTTGGGCCAGCTTCATACCCATGCCGTCCTTGACGTTGAACTTGCGGAGTTCGTCGCCGGAATCGGTGAAGTAGATGCCGCCGTCGGTCAGCACCCCGTCCGTGTCCAGGGACAGTAGCTTAATGCCGGCCAGCCGTTGAACCATCTCCGTCTTGGAAAGTTTCTGCACCGCCATCACCCTTGCGCCTTCAGGATGGCCTCCACCCGTTCCGCATCTTCCGGCGTATCGACGCCGATGGAGCCCGGCGGCACCGGTACGCAGGCGATACGTTCCCCATACTCCAGGAAGCGCAAAATTTCGATGCTCTCCGCCTTTTCCACCGGCCCCTGCTCCCACGCGGCGAACTTGGCCAGCGCGGCGCCGGTAAACGCGTAGAGCCCTACATGCACGGTCCGGGTCATGGGCACCCCTTGCGGGTACGGCACCGGCAGCCGGGAAAAAGTGATCACCGTATTGTCCAGGGCCGGCACCAAATGCACCACGGACGGGTCATCCAATTGGTCGTCGGAGGCTTTCTCGATATAGCCGGTGGCGATTTCGATGCCGCGCT
>JAYQGD010000250.1:0-4818 GCA_038140415.1 Rhodospirillaceae bacterium | reverse complement strand
TCGGCAATAAAGTCGGCGCTGCCGACCACCGCGCCCACATGCCAGCCGGTGCCGTTGCCGATCAGCTTGGCGGCCGTGAAGGCCTCCGCCCAGGAGAGATCGGGATAGTCGCCCGCCACTTCGGCCAGGCTGGTATTGTCGGCGGTATGGCTGAGGCAGATATAGGCGGCGTCGTTGAACAGGCGGATGTTATTTGTCTGACAATGGGAACAGAGCGCCCGCATCCAAGCCTCGTCGGCCACCTGGCCGGATGGATTGTGCGGGTAGTTGGTCATGATCAGGTCCGTGCCCGCGGGGATTTCGTCCGGCGCGAACAGAAACTGGTTGTCCACGTTCAAGGGCAGGGGCTGGTGTTCCGCATGGGGATGATAGGCGCACCAGTCCGCGGGGGTGGGATAACCCGGCGCGGTCATGGTCGCCACGCCGACCCGGTCGGTGGCGCAGCCGCAGGCCAGCGGCAGCAATCCCAGGATCGGCTTGATCCCGGCGATGGGCAGGTAAGCGATATTATCGCCGGCGACCTCCCGGCCCAGATGGGCGGTGACAAAGCGTTTGGAGAAATCCGGCACGGCCGTATCCAGATTGTACTGATACGCGTGCATGGCCTCGGCCTCGCTCATGATGGCCTCGGCCGCCGCGTCGCGGGCGGTTTTGAGCGCCGGACCCTTGGGCTCCCCGATGGAGAGGTCCAACAGGGTCATGCCCTGGGCTTGGGCTTCCTGGCGTTTTTGCCGGACCACCTGAAACACATTGGCCCGGCCGGCGGGTAATCTTCGTTCCGGCATGTGTGTGAACTCTAACCAGCGTACCCTTCGACCAGCATGGCCTTGGAATCGGTGGAGGCCAGGCGCATGGCTTTGACCGGTTCGTAATCGTCGCTGAAATAGAATTTGCGAAGGGCGTCCATGTCGTCGAACTCGACGATCACCAGACGGGCCACGTCCATCTCCCCCTCGACATGTTCGATCTCCCCGCCGCGCACGATATAGCGGCCGCCATATTGCTCGATCAGCGGGCTGACCTTCTCCCGATAGGCGGCGAACCCGTCCGGGTCGTTCACGGACACATTGGCGATCAGATAGGCCGTCATGCTTTCCTCCCCTTTATGATTGATTGGCGGATGCGGCAGGGTGATTATGCCGAGAAATTCAGGGGCGGCAATCACTGCCTGATCGGGGAGCCTATGACACACGTCCATATTTTGGCGTTTAACGCGGATCAGTACCGGGACCGCCTGGCGCCGCAGTTCCCGGATGTCACCTTCACGCTGGGCTATGACAAAAGCAATCTGGGCGACGGGTTGTACGCGTGTGATGTGCTGATCGGCTTCGGGCCGATCCTGTTCGAGGAACCGTACGAGAAAAACACCAACCTGAAATTTATCCAGGCGCTGGGCACCGGGGTGGACGGATTCGCCGACCGGGACGGGCTATCAGACCAAGTGCTGCTGTCCTCCATGCGGGGGATGCACGGGCCGCAGATGGCGGAAATGACCATCATGATGATGCTGGCATTCAACCGGGGCCTGCCGCGCATCCTGGACAACCAAAAAGCCAGAAAGTGGGAACGCTGGCCCGGCCCGATCCTGGGCGGCCGCACCCTGGGTATCTGGGGCGTGGGCCTGATCGCCGAGACGGTGGCGGCGCGGGCTAAGGCGTTTGAGATGACGGTCATCGGCATTTCCAACACGCCCCGCGACATCCCGAACTTTGATCGGATCTATGCGCGGGCGGACGTGTTGGACGCCGTCGCGGATGTGGATTATTTGCTGCTGCTGGCGCCCTACACGCCCGAGAACCATCACATGGTGAATGCCGATGTTCTGGCGGCGATGAAGCCGTCCTCCATCCTGATCAATCTGGCGCGGGGCAAGGTGGCGGACGATCAGGCGATCATCGACGCGCTGACATCCGGCGGCATCGCCGGCGCGGCGCTCGACGTCTTTGATGAAGAGCCGTTGCCCCAGGACTCAGCTCTTTGGGAGTTGCCCAACGTGATCCTCACGCCGCACATGGGCGGCATGACCACGGCCTACGCGGACCTCGCCCTGCCGGTGATCGAGCATAATCTCGCGGCGTTCCTCGAGGGACGGTTCGACGAGATGAAGAATAGGGTTTGATGGTTTTATTCGTCTTATTTTAAATGGGTACGCGGATCACGACGCGGACTTCGTCCCCATCGGTCCGCGCATGACTAGGAAAAAGTTGCAATTTAAATTAGTCATCCACGGGCCGGTGCAGCCGTGACCCGTGGACCCATTTTAATTTAGAAGAGCATCAACCAGCTTCAGGCGGGATCCGTCCCGACCGGATGGCGGCTTCGCGGCGTGCGATATAGGTGGTGGAGCCGACGATCATAATGCCGCCGATCCAGGTGAAGATGGTCGGCACCTCGTTGAAGAAATAAAAGCCCAGGAACGCCGCGAATAGGATGCGGGTGAAGTTCACCGGCTCAACCGCGCTGATATCGGCATACGTGAGCGCCTTCATCCAGGAAAAGTGTCCGGCGCTCAGGAGCATACCCAGAACCGCGAGGATGCCGAGCTGTTCCCAGGTGGGCCAGGTCCAGACGAAGGAGGCCGCCAGCAGGGTCACCGGGATCATGAAGAACATCAGATAGATTACGCTGGTGGTCGATGACTCGGTTCCCGACAGGGACTTGGAGATCAGCCGCTGGGTGGCGCTGAAAATGGCCGTGGTGGTGACCATGGCGATGCCGATATTCATTTCCTGAAAGCCGGGGCGGACAACCACGATGGCGCCGAGCCCGCCGACAATTAAGGCCGCCCAGCGTTTCGGGCCCACTTGTTCACCGAAAAAGAACATGGCGCCGATGGTGATGAACAAGGGCGCCAGCATATTCAGCGCGGCGGCGTCCGCCAGGTCCACCATGGTCAGGCCCCAAAACCAGGCGAGGATGGCGCAGGAGTTCGCACAGGCGCGGATGAAATGGGTGCCCAGGCGTTTGGTGCCCAGCACCTTCATCCCGTTCTTCAGGATGGTCGGAATAAACGCCATGAAGCCGAAGAAAGCGCCCCAGAAGGTGACCTCCAGGGCGTGCATCTCGGTGGATACGTGTTTGACCAGCACCCAACCCCAACCCAGGAAAAAAGAAAAACCCATGGCGTAGAGAACGGCCAGGAGGCCCTGACGGCTGCTCAACTCAGTGGTGACGGGCGGCGAGATGGGATCGGCCAAGCGGGTCTGTCCTTGTTATGGGTGCACCTGAAACGGAGGGACTGAATGACGGCAGACGATAGGTGATCCTACCCTGGAATGAAAGCACCTCCGGGACGGAATCTAGGGTGCGTGATTCACCTGCTTGAGGCACAGAACCGCCTGATCCCGGGAGGTCGGCTTGGCAATAAAGCCGGCCCAATCCACGCCGGTGTCGGTGATCCGCGAGCGCAGGGAGACATCGGCGCTCCAAAGAAAGATCGGGGTTTTGGCGTTCTTCGGGGTCCGGCTTTGAATTTCCTGGGCTGTGGCAATGCCGTCTTTGCCCGGCATGTGGATGTCCATGAAGATCATGTCGTAAGCGTTCTTGGTCGCGAGAGCGATCGCTTCATCGCCGTTCTCCGCGCGTTACACGGTGCAGCCCAAATCTCTGAGCACGGTCTCGGCCACGTCGAGGTTCGTATCAATATCATCGACCACCAGCACGCGGCTGTCGAAGCTGAGCTGGAGACGGCTTGGGTCCAAAAGGCTGCTGGTGCTCCGGGCGTTGTCAGCGACCACGTCGAACAGGAAGGTGGCGGTGAAGGTGCTGCCCACGTCGACTTCGGACTCGACCGTAATATCGCCGCCCATGGAGAGGGTAATGTTCCGCGCGATGTTGAGCCCCAGCCCGGCGCCGCCGAACATCCTTGAAATCGAACTATCCGCCTGACTGAAGGGCTCGAATATATTGGCCAGTTTATCCTCAGGAATGCCGACGCCTTCATCGCTGACGGCAATGCTGACTTTCAGACGGCCATTGGCGGCCTACTCCACGGTGGAGGACAGGCTCACCTTGCCGCCCTGGCCAAACTTAATGGCGTTTGAGAGAAGGTTATACAGAACCTGCCGGAAGCGCGTGGCATCACCGTATAGATTATAGTTCGCCGTATGGAAGTTGGTTTCGATGGTGACATGATTCTCCTCGGCCTGCGCCTGAAAGGCGGACGGGAAGTTTTGCAGCTCTTCCGACAAGGAGAAATGCACATTCTCCAGCTCGAACTGATCGGCCTGAATCTTCGACAGGTCCAGGATATTGTTGATCAGCCGCAGCAGATGCATGCCGGAACCGCGGATCTTCATGGCGTAGTCGTCGAGCGAGTCCCGGTCATGGTCCTTAGCGAGGCCGATTTCGATCATCTCGGAAAAGCCGACCACGGCGTTCAGCGGCGTCCTAAGTTCGTGGGACATGTTGGCCAGGAAGTCCGATTTAACCCGCGCTAGCTCCTCGGCCTCTTCCTTGGATTCTTTCAGAGAATTTGTCCGGGCGACGATATCCTGCTGCATTTTATTAAACGCGTTGACCAGGACGGCCACCTCGTCATTCCCCTCGGTCGGGATGGGCTTGTAATTATATTTGCTGCCGAGGGTCGCCGCCGCGTCGGTCAGCCGGTAAATCGGCGAGAGCACAGCGCGATTGAAGAACCGGTAGATCACCACCGACCACCCGACCGCCAGCACAATTAGAACGATGAAGGATATCTTGAGAATGGTTTCGTTCTTTTCGAATTCAACCTCGGAAAGGCTCAGCAGTCTGGTCTCGGCGGGAGTGGACTCGGGGTACTCTCGGCGGGGGGGGGGCGGGGGGGGGGGGGGGGCGTGG
>JAYQGD010000249.1:1165-4823 GCA_038140415.1 Rhodospirillaceae bacterium | reverse complement strand
ACGGCCAATCGGTCTTTATCTTCAACGGCGACGCGACGGCGGTAAAGGAAATGGAATCCATGCCCGGCCTGGCGCTGACCGATCTGTGGGTCACCAACGGCGCGCCGGCGGACAATACCGGCAACGCGGACGCCGCCGACCGGCCCGTGGTGCTGGAGCCGCCGGCCAACGGCACCATCTTCCGCATTGTCGAGTTTCCGCCTGACACCGCCTGGAAGGATTCGGCGGACGCCATGGAGGCGTTCGAATCCATCGGCGCCGGTCACGCCAAGGACACCGGCACGGATGATCCGATGATGCACAAGACAGCGACGGTGGATTACTTGATCGTCCTCAAGGGCGAGATTTGGGCCATCCTGGAAACCGAAGAGGTGTGCCTCAAACAGGGCGACGTGATGATCCAGCGGGGCACCAACCATTCCTGGAGCGTGCGCACGGAAGAACCCTGCCTGCTGGCCGCCATCCTGGTGAACGCCGACCCGGTCTAGTTCCCGGAGCACGATTGTGAACCTCGCCGCCCTCTTGGAGAAAGCCGCCCGCACCTGTGGCGACCGCCCGGCCCTGGCGCTGGGCGGCAACGTGGTCTCGGACTATGCTGAAACGGCGGCGCGGGTGGGACGGCTGGCCGGGGGCTTGCGCGATAGTCTCGGACTAGCGCCCGGCGACCGGGTGGCCATCGCCATGAAGAACTGTCCAGCCTACAGCGACGTGTTGTTCGCCGCCTGGCATGCGGGCTGCACTGCTGTCCCCATGAACGCCAAGCTGCACGAGAACGAATTCGCCTACATGCTGGAACATTCGGGCGCGAAAGTCTGCTTTGTCACCAGTGACCTGGCGGAGACCATTCACGCAGCGGCGGAGAAAGCCGGCACGGTCGTCCGCATCATCGACGCCGTCGGCAAAGACTTCCAATCGCTCTCCTCCTCGGACGGCGTCCCCCTACATGACGTTTCCTCCGACGACGTGGCCTGGCTGTTCTACACCAGCGGCACCACCGGCCGGCCAAAGGGCGCCATGCTGACCCACCGCAATCTGCTGATGATGACCGTCGGCTATTACGGCGATGTGGATCTGGTTGGCCCCGGCGAGACCATCCTGCACGCCGCCCCCATGTCCCATGGTTCCGGGCTCTACATCCTGCCCTATGTGGCCAAGGGCGCATGCCAGTTGATCCCGGAAAGCGGCGGGTTTGATCCGGCGGAGGTGTTGGCGCTGTTCCGCGCTTACCCGGATGTAGGCTGCTTCTTCGCCCCGACCATGGTGACCCGGCTGATCAACGCGCCGCAGATCGGCGACTACAGCCCGGCATACCTCAAGACTATCGTCTATGGCGGCGGGCCCATGTACGCCGAAGACTGCCTGAAAGCCCTCGATATCCTGGGGCCCAAGCTGGTGCAGATTTACGGCCAGGGGGAATCGCCCATGACCATCACCGCGCTCAGCCGGGACGCCCATTCGGACACCGCCCATCCCCGCTATCTGGAGCGCCTGGCCTCCGTCGGCACGGCGCGAACAGACTTGGAAGTGCGGATCACCGACGAGGACGACAACCCGCTCCCCGCCGGGGAGATCGGCGAGGTCTGTGTCCGGGGCGACGTGGTCATGCGCGGCTATTGGGACAACCCGGACGCCAGCGCCGAAAGCCTCAAGGGCGGCTGGCTGCACACCGGCGACATGGGCGTGCTCGACACGGACGGGTTCCTGACCCTGAAAGACCGGTCCAAGGACGTGATCATCTCCGGCGGCTCCAACATCTATCCCCGCGAGGTGGAAGAGGTCCTGTTGCGCCACCCGGATGTGCTGGAAGTCTCCGTCGTCGGCGAACCCCACGCCGATTGGGGAGAGGCCGTGATCGCCTTTGTCGTGCCCCGGCCCGGCGGCGACCCGGCGGAGGCCGAGCTGAATCAGCTTTGCCTCGACAATATCGCCCGGTTCAAACGGCCCAAGGCCTACCACTTGATCGACGCCCTGCCGAAGAACAATTACGGCAAGGTGCTGAAGACGGAACTCCGGGCGAAACTCGCCGGGAAGTAGGCCGCCGCCCCACCGTCGATCTTGAATTTAGTTATCACTTAGTGATAAGGTTTAAGATGAGCGAAGGCGAGCTATCTCTTCAATATCTACTCGATCTGGACGGCGAGGAAATACATTACGAGGGTGGCTATGTGGTCCGCTTCCGGATCAGGCAGACAGAAAAATCCGAGGAAAGACCTCACGGTATCTCGTACTCTCTGACCCTGCATGGCCCGGACGGGGAACGTTTACTGGGATATGACAACGCCCATGCCGTGACACACAGAGGCAGCCGGTTTAAGGCCAACCCAACGGCGCACGATCACTGGCACCGGGATGAAACGGATGACGGCAGGCCTTACGAATTTACGAGTGCGGAGCAACTGGTCGCAGACTTCTTTGATGAAATTGAACGCGTTTTAAAGGAACGGAACCCATGACGGCGCAAAAAATAAATGTCGGCATCGCAACACACGAGGAGCTGAAGGCGCGTGCGACGGAGATTGCCCGCGGCGAACGCCGCCGTTCGCCGAAGGAACCGAAAGTCTGGTTCACGTCCCTCGAGTCATTCGCGCGGGTGCTCTCCGAACCGAACAGGGAGCTCCTTCGGATTATCGACGAAGAGAAGCCAACCTCACTGAAGGAGTTGGAACTGCTGACAGGCAGAAAGGTAAGCAACCTCTCCCGAACCCTAAAATCCATGAGCCGGCATGGTCTGGTCGAGTTGACCTACGGCAAGCGTGGCGCCATCACCCCGAAGGTTCTGGCGAAGAGGCTTCATATGGACCTGGCCTTGGTGGGCTAATCCCGCGCCAAGACCCCGAACTAAAACGGCCGCAAAAACCTGCTCCTAAAATCGCCAATTTTCTCCGGGCCGACTCACCAAATGTTAACGAGTCTCCTCTAGGGTGTGATCATCCCCTTCACCCAGGAGATACGCGATATGTTTCTAGATTACCGGTGGGATCCTGCGTCCAAAATGTGGATCGTTGTGGATACCCGAACCAACCAGCTTGTGTCCTCACACTGGACGGCCAACGAGGCCATCGACTTGATTATGCGTCTGGAGGTCGAAAGAGACCAAGCGGCTTAATAACGGCGCTCCTCCGTTACGCCCGGACGCACAACCGGCCTCACCGGCTCCCCCTCGGTGAGGCCGGTTTTCTTTTGGGGGGGAGGTAGAGTGGTCGCCCTACCCCTCGTTGATCCCGGCGTAGCGGCGGAGGCGGATGTCGGCCTGTTCCTTGTGGCCGGCGAAGCCTTCCAGGGCGCAGAGGCGCGAGCAGTATTTGCCGATCTCCACCGAAGCTTCTTCGGTCACCTTTTGATAGGTGTGGGTCTTGATGAACTTGCCGACCCAGAGACCGCCCGTGTAGCGCCCGGCGGTCTTGGTGGGCAACGTGTGGTTGGTGCCGATCACCTTGTCGCCATAGGAGACGTTGGTCTCGGGGCCTAAGAACAGCGCGCCGTAGTTGGTCATGTTGGTGAGGAAGTAATCCGGATCCTTGGTCATGACCTGCACGTGCTCGGACGCGATCTCGTCGGCCACCTGCACCATCTCTTCGTAAGAGTCGCAGACGATCACCTGGCCATAGGTCTTCCATGCCTCCCCGGCGACTTCCGCCGTCGGCAGGATGGTCAACTG
>JAYQGD010000249.1:0-1065 GCA_038140415.1 Rhodospirillaceae bacterium | reverse complement strand
TTGGCGGTGACCACGCTCATATGGGCGGAGGCGACCATCGGGTACTTGCCGCCGGGCACATAGCAGCCGACGGAGTTCACCGGGATGTTTTTGTGGCCGAGGATCACGCCGGGATAGGTTTCCTCCTCCACATCCACCAGGGCGGCCTTTTGGATTTCCGCGAAGTTGCGGATTTGCGCCTGGGCGAACTTGATGTCCTCGATATTTTGTTCGGTGACCTGATCATAGCAGGCGTCGATCTCTTCCCGGCTGAGGCGGAATTTCTCCGGCGCCCAGCCGTCGAACTTCTCGGAATAATCCCGGAGCGCCGCATCGCCGCGCGCCTTGATGTCGTCGAGAATGCCCTCCACGGTCTGGCGCACCTGCGCCTCCGCCGTGTCTTTTTCCGTCTGAGAAACGCCTTCCTTGAGCCAGCGCGCCATGATCTCCTCCACTCTTCGAAGCCTGTGTGTCTGTTGGGTGATGAATACGGGGTCACTCCGGACTCTTCAAGCCGCTATCGGGCATTTGATGAGACGGCGCGGCGTTTACAGAGCCGGAAACACTTGCTACGGAGAAAGCTGAGTTCGTGGGGAGGCGGCAGATGACCGATCAGATCGACACCAAAAAAATCACCGCGGCGGTGGACTTTTCCGGCCGGGTGGCGCTGGTGACCGGCGCGGGGAAAGGGCTGGGACGGGCCTCGGCCCTCGCGCTGGCCGAAGCCGGCGCGCAGGTGATCGGCGTATCCCGGACCGAGGATGATCTGAAGGAGCTGCAGTCCCATTTTCCGGACCGGATCGACTATTGGGTCGAAGACGTGCTGGAAGAGGACCTCTATCCCCGGATCGAGGCCCTGCCCCGGCTTGATATCTTCGCCGCCTGCGCCGGGGCCAACCGGCCGCTGCCCATCATCGAGCTGACCACCGAAGACATCAACTGGCTGATCGCGCTGAATGTGACCGCCGTGTTCCGGGGCGCTCAAAGCGCGGCGCGGGCCATGCTCAAGAACAAGTCGGGCGCTATCGTCATCATGTCATCCCAGATGGGCCATATCGGCGCGCCCAACCGGACGCTCTATTGCAC
>JAYQGD010000248.1:0-4824 GCA_038140415.1 Rhodospirillaceae bacterium | reverse complement strand
TCTCCGCCTCGTTGTGGACCTCAACCAGCACATCCATGCCCCAATCGTCGGCAGCGAATTTCAACTCTGCCGCCAGCGCGTCATCGACGGCGGCCATGATTACCAGGATGCAATCCGCACCGATGGCCCGGGACTCCACAACCTGATAAGGATCCACCATGAAATCCTTGCGGATCACCGGCAGGCCGACCGCGCCACGGGCTTCCATCAGATAGTCATCACAGCCCTGGAAATAGGGCTCATCGGTCAAAACCGACAGGCAGGTCGCGCCGCCGGCTTCATACTGAATGGCCAGCATATCCGGCTGGAAATCTTCCCGGATCTGGCCCTTCGAAGGGGAGGCCTTCTTGATCTCCGCGATCAGGCCGAAGTGTCCTTTGTTGACCGCTTTCTGCAGGTCGCTGCGAAAGCCCCGGGTCGGAAACTGGTTCTTCGCCGTCTCGATCAGTTTAGCCTCGGAGATTTTGGCCTTCTGCCCCGCCACATGCTTCCGCGTGTCATCACAGATTTTGGTGAGGACGTCGCTCATGGTTAGTCGTCGTCCTCTTCCTCATTGCGGCTGTTGGTGATCTCCACCAGTTTGGCCAGGGTCGCCTTGGCCTTGCCGCTGTCAATGGCCTCCGCGGCGATTTCCACACCGGCTTTGAGGTCCGCCGCCTTGTCGGCCACGATCAGCGCGGCGGAAGCGTTGTAGAGAACCACATCCCGGTAGGCGTTCTTTTCGCCATCCAGAATGGCATGCACCGCCTTCGCATTATATTCGGCATCGCCGCCTTTCAGGTCTTCGGCCTTGGCGACGGGCAGGCCGGCGTCTTCCGGGCTCACCTCGAAATTGGAAACTTTGCCGTTTTCCAGTGAGGAAACATAAGACGGGCCTGTTGTCGTCAGTTCGTCCGTGCCGTCGGAACCGTGCATCACCCAGGCCTTTTCGCAGCCGAGTTGCGCCAAAGTTTGCGCCACCGGTTCCACCCAATCCTTGGAAAAGACACCGGTGAGCTGGCGCTTCACAGCGGACGGATTGCAGATTGGACCTAGTAGATTAAAGACAGTGCGGGTTGCGAGCTCGACACGGGGGCCGGCCACGTGCCGCATCGCCGAGTGATGCCGGGGCGCCATCAGGAAACCGATCCCGGCCTCCCAAATAGCCTCTTTCACCAGTTCGAAGTCCGCGTCCGTGTTCACGCCGAGCGCGCCCAACGTATCCGCCGCCCCTGATTTGGACGACAGCGCCCGGTTGCCGTGCTTGGCGACAGGTACGCCGCTGGCTGCAACAACAATCGCCGCGCCGGTCGAGATGTTATACGTGCCGGAGTCGTCGCCGCCGGTGCCGACCACATCAATGGCGTCGTCCGGAGCTTCGATGTGCAGCATCTTGGCGCGCATGGCCCGCGCCGCGCCGGTAATTTCGGAAACGGACTCGCCACGTACCCGAAGCGCCATCAGGAAGCCGCCGATTTGCGCCGGTGTCGCGTCTCCCGACATGATGATGTTAAAGGCGGATTCCGCGTCTTCTTCGCTCAACACGTCACCATTTGCCGCTTTGGCGATGAAGCCCTTCATGTCCTGTAAGTCATTGCTCATTAGTGCATTTTTCCGTTTCGCGCCAAATTCAGAAAGTTTTCTAACAGACGGTGGCCGTGTTCAGAAGCAATACTTTCGGGGTGGAACTGCACGCCCGTCACCGGATGCGTCCTATGGGCAATCCCCATGATGACGCCGTCGTCGGTTTCCGCCGTTATTTCCAGGGCTTCCGGCCAGTTGTCCCGCTCCAGCGCCAAAGAGTGATATCGGGTCGCCTGAAACCCGTCGGGCAGGCCTTCAAAAATGTCCTGGCCCGAGTGTTTGATGCCACTCATCTTGCCGTGCATGGGGGAGGGCGCGCGAACAACTTTGGCCCCGAACACCTGACCGATGGTTTGAAACCCGAGACACACCCCGAAAATCGGGATTTGACCGGCCGCTTTTTCGACCAGGTCGAGGCAGATGCCGGCTTTATCGGGATCACAGGGGCCGGGAGAGATAACAATGCCGTCAGGGTTGCGCGCGATCACTTCATCCACGGTGATCTTATCGTTGCGATGGACCTCCATCTCCACGCCCAGCTCCCCGAAATAGTGAAGCAGGTTGTAGGTAAAGCTGTCGTAGTTATCGATCAGGATAAACATCTGGACGTTGCTGGCCGGCTGACTGAATGAGCGCGCAAGATGCGTCGGTGCGGAGTCGAGGTCAAGCGGTATGAAATAACGGTTTGACTCTCCAGCCCCTGGAAGGTCTATCACAACCTTCCATTTGACTGGAAGGTTTGAACGTGACCGACGTTAGCGCCGCATTAGAAGCCATTGATCCCGTTTGCGGGATGACCGTGAACCCCGCAACCACCGACCACCACCACACCCATGAGGCTGTGGACTATCATTTCTGCTGCAACGGCTGCCGGGAGAAGTTCAGCGGCGATCCGCAAAAGTTCCTGCGCATCGGCGAGGACCCGGTTTGCGGCATGTCGGTGGACCCGGCAACTGCGGCGCATCATCACGTTCACCACGGCCTGGACTACCATTTCTGCAGCAATGGCTGCCGGGAAAAGTTTAGCGAAACGCCGGACAAATACCTGCGCCCCGAGAAATACGCCGCAGCGGAAGCCGCTGATCCGGGGGCAATCTATACCTGTCCCATGGACCCCGAGATCGAACAAATCGGTCCCGGCAGTTGCCCGATCTGCGGCATGGCGCTGGAACCGAAAGACCCGTTGGCCATGGCCATGGAGACGGAAAACCCCGAGCTGATTAATATGAGCCGCCGGTTCTGGCTTGGGTTTGTTTTGACCGTTCCCGTGCTTGTTCTCGCCATGGGGGACCTTATCCCCGGCCAGCCGATCAATGGTCTCGTTTCGCCGACCGTTAATCTTTGGATACAGTTGATCTTGTCGGCGCCGGTCGTGTTATGGGCAGGTTGGCCTATTATCGAGCGGGGCGTCGCGTCCTTTCGGTCCGGCAATCTGAACATGTTTTCGTTGATTGCCCTCGGGGTCGGCGTGGCGTTTGTCTATAGCGCCGCAGCCCTAATCTTCAGCGATCACCTCCCTGCTGAATTTCGAACGATGAGCGGCCATCTGGCGGTGTATTTTGAATCCGCGGCCGTGATTACGGTCCTGGTACTGTTGGGTCAGGTGTTCGAGCTCAAAGCGCGGGACCGCACCGGCAGTGCTATCCGGGACTTGTTGGACCTATCGCCGAAGACGGTTGTTCTGGTTGAAAACGGAGAAGAGCGGGAAGTTCCCCTGGCCGATATCAGCGCGGGGCAGATGCTTCGGGTGAAGCCGGGCTTCGCCATCCCGGTTGACGGTAAAGTTGTCGAGGGCAGCAGCTCGGTCGATGAATCAGTCCTCACCGGGGAGCCGTTCCCCATCCAGAAAATTGTCGGCGATCAGGTGACCGGCGGCACCATGAACCAGAACGGCACGTTCGTTATGGAAGCGGAGCAGGTGGGCTCAAGCACGGTTCTCTCCCAAATCGTCACCATGGTCGCCGAGGCGCAGCGCAGCCGCGCGCCCATTCAAAGCGTCGCCGATAAGGTCTCCGGCATCTTTGTGCCCACCGTGGTCGCGGTGTCGGTTTTGTCGTTCATCGTCTGGGCTATCTGGGGGCCGGAACCTAAATATGCCTACGCTTCTTTGAATGCGGTGGCGGTGCTGATTATCGCGTGCCCCTGCGCGCTTGGCCTGGCAACGCCCATGTCGGTGATGGTCGCCACTGGTCATGGCGCAAGTTCCGGCGTGTTGATCAAAAACGCCGAGTCGTTGGAAAAGCTGGCCCGGATCGACACGCTGGTGGTCGATAAAACCGGCACGCTCACCGAAGGTCGGCCGTCGGTCAGCAGTATAGAGGCGCTATCTGATATGGGCGAAGATGACATTCTGGCCCATGCGGCCGCTCTCGAAACCGGCAGCGAGCATCCCCTGGCCGGCGCGATTGTGGAGGCCGCGAAAGCCAAAGCCTTAAAATTGCCGACTGTGGCCGACTTTAAAGCAGTGACAGGGCAGGGGGTCCGCGCGCAAATCGACGGCGCAGTGTTCTCCTTCGGCAATGAACTCCTGAACGAACAACTGCCGTCCGACATTCAAGACAAACTCGAACGCCGCCGGGCCGACGGAGAGACCGTCATGATCCTTTCGCGTGGTGATCTGCCTTTGGGTCTTATTTCGGTTGAAGACCGGATCAAATCCGGTGCGGCGGAGACCATCCGCGCACTGCAGGCCAAAGGTATCCAGGTTGTCATGGCGACCGGTGACGCCGCCGGTACGGCCAACAGTGTCGCCGCCAGCGTTGGCGTCGATCAGGTGCACGCGGGCGTCCTGCCGGGCGACAAGCTGGAGATCGTCAAAGCTCTTCAGACGGAAGGGAAATCCGTGGCCATGGCCGGTGACGGCGTGAATGACGCTCCGGCGCTGGCCGCAGCCGATGTCGGGATCGCCATGGGCTCGGGCACGGATATCGCTATGAAAAGCGCCGACGTGACCCTGGTCAAAGGCGATATTAAGGGCGTTGATCGCGCGTTTAACCTAGGCCGCAGCACCATGAGCAACATCAAACAAAACCTATTTTTCGCATTTATTTACAATGGGTTGGGCATTCCTCTGGCAGCCGGCGTGTTCTATCCGTTGTTCGGGCTTCTGCTCAATCCCATGATCGCCAGTGCGGCCATGAGTTTGAGCTCTATTTCGGTTATTTTGAACGCGTCCCGGCTGCGAAATGCGCGGCTTTAGATTCGTTTGTAGGTAACTAGTTACGGGTGCGATATGAATATTGGTTCCATAGCCTCTGAAAC
>JAYQGD010000247.1:0-4827 GCA_038140415.1 Rhodospirillaceae bacterium | reverse complement strand
GGTCAGACCTACTTAGTCAGGCTGGATGAAATTGAATTCCCGCATGCGCTGAACGAACATGTTCATCAGCCGGTGCACGATGGGATCGAATTTCTGCAGGCGGTCAAACCGGGATTTGATGTCGTTGGATGGGATCACCGACACGCTGGTCGCGCTCGCCGCCCGGGCAGACGCCATGCGCGGCTCGGAATCGATCAGCGCCATCTCGCCGATGATCGCGCCGTTGCTGACCTGGGCGATGACAATTTCCTGATCGCCGGTTTTCTTGATGATATCCACGCTGCCCTCAAGGATAAGATAGGCCTCGTCGCCCTGCTCCCCTTCCTTGAAGATGAAATCCCCGGGGCCGAAGTCGCGCCGATTCAGATTGCCGTTGGCTTTTGGAGTGGCAGCGGGCGGCGGCTCCTGGGACGCCGGAGCAGCCGGAGCAGCAGCCGAGGCCGGGGTTTTAGCCTGCGCCTGAGCGGCGGCCGCACCCTGGGTATGGGCGATCAACAGGTCATAAATTTTCTTGGCGAAGCGAATGCGCCAATCTTCCGGGATGTCGACTTTCAGCAACCGGTCGCGAAGATGGCCCGCGGCGGTGATCAATTCTTTCTCGTTGGCGGACCGGTCGATCAGTTGGCGCACGGTCTTTACCGATGCCAGGACCTTGGCCAGACAGCCGACGATGTGTTCGGTGTTCTGTTCACCGAACTCGGTGCCGATCAAATCCAACAAATACCCCAGACGGGCAGCGATGGTCGGCAAAAAGCCGAGCATGTCATCGATGGCCTTGGTGGAGCTTTCATCGGTGAACTCCTCCTTGAGCACGCTCTTGGCCCGGAGCGTCGCCGCCATGCAAAGATAGCCGGAGTTGCTGAAAAGCTGCTTGCCCAAAAGATCGCTCATCAGGTCTTTGAACGCCTCTTGCTCCTCGGCACGGTCGCCCTTGGTCAACGGATTGACGCCGGCCAGGGAGCGGGCGACCCGGTCCAGCAACGCGGTTTGAGACGCCGGGAGTTTATGCTTGCTCATCGCTGCGCTGAACCGCTCCAACGCCGTGTTCGAACCAGCATTTATCTCGAAAGCGCCGGTGCTCAACTGCACCATTGTATTTAATGCCGCCGCCAGGTTCCGCTGATAGCCCAGCAGTTCCCGCACAGCTTCGGAACCGTCCAGAATTTCCGCCATGGCGTCGTCCAGATACGGCAGTGTTTCCGGGGTGACCGGCCGTTCCACCAAATCCAGAAGTAATTCCAGTTTGCCTTCCCAATCGCCGTGCTGGGCCATGTACTGGCTGATGGCGGAAAACAATATGTACCCCCGATTGTCCTCCGACGCCGTCGCCGCCGCCTGCTCCGACGCGCCGGCGATGCCTTTGGATTTGAGCACCGGCAGCAGCTTCGCCGCCTCCGGACTGAGATCGGTCCGCGTGACGATCTTGGCGATCATCTGTTCCAGGAACTTCAGCCGGACCATGGCTGTTTGATCAGTGCCCTTGACCTGAACCGTGGCGATCGCCTGTTTGGCCTTCATGAAAAGCTGCTCGTTACGCATCAACGTGGTCAGGTGGACTTTGTTGGTCAGCAGCTCTAAGGGCGTCAGGACCTGCTGGTCCAGATACTGGCGCAACACCCGGCCGATGGTGAGACGGGAGTCGAGCTTGTAGAAATCGTCCAGGGTGCGGCAGAGATAGGCCTCCTCGACGGGAACGATGGTAATCGTCTTCTCGACCCGCTTGCCTTCTTCCTGCCAGACCAGAATTTCTTGTGATTGTCCCCGGTCCTCGGCGACCTTGGCCCCGTCGAACTGGCCGGTAGAGAGAAGCTTCTGCGCCTGCTGAATGGCCGCGCCCTTGGACGGCGCATCCGTGTAAACGGTCCACCGGTCTCCGTCGCTAACTTCGACGTTATATTTCACACCTGACGTCAGCATTCAGCTCCACCTGGCATGTACCATGGCACGATCACGACTCGTCTGCCATCGGCACAATACCTTAATTGTACTTGGTGATTTCCCTCGGTTTTAACAGCAAATTTTAAGAATTTTATTAAGGCGGGATTATAAAGCCGTCCCACAAAAAGTTAAGCCGTGTTCTCGCAAACACGGCTTCACTTGGGTCATTCTCAGACCGAATTGGCGTGGAGCCTAACTTTGGTCCGATCGGGTCACAAACCGGACAACCTTATCGCCTTTGATATTACACGAGCCGCGATAGCTCGCCATGTTGCCCTTGGCGTCCTTGGCGTTGAACGCAATCACCACACTGACACTGCCGCCGGCCTTCGACCAGCTGCTCTTTGTCACAGCCAAGGACTTGGTGCCAAAGTTCGACGCGATTCGATCGCCGCACAATTCAGCATAATCCTCATTCATGCAGCCACTCAAAACCGCCGTCAGAGGCGCGATGACGAAAATTGATTTGATCAGGGGTTTCAATAAGACTACTCTAAACTGTTTTTCTCATTAACGGCTTCTCGGAAACCCAAAAGCACTGTTAGATCGAACCATTCCCTCAAATGGTCCATCTCGGGACCGGCTTTGCCACCAGTCTTTGTGTAGACAAGGGAATCATAGCGTATTCCCTAATCGTTTCTATATACGTAAGGAAAACCCTTATTTGGAGTCTCATTTATTGTGGATTTCCCTTATTTCCCCAAATCCTTGGATTGTGAGGCAGCCTGCCGGGCGCTCGCCGAATTTGCGCCACAATATCAGATAGTTATGCGCCCGAATTTTTTGGCTTGGACATCCGGACCTGACTTGCGACAGTAGCGGCACCGGAAAAACCAGCACGGAATGCCAGGGGGACACATGTCGAATTTTGAGCGAATCGGTTGGATCGGCCTCGGAAAAATGGGCGATCCAATGGCCTTAAATCTGATCAAGGCCGGAAACAATGTAACCGTGTACAACCGCAGCGCCGGGAAAGCCAAACCGCACACTGACGCCGGCGGCGCCTTGGGCGCCTCACCCGCCGAGGTGGCGCAGAACTCCGACATCGTGTTTACCATGATTTCCGATGACCCTGCCCTCGAGCAGGTCGCGTTGGGCGATGACGGGGTGATCGCCAATCTGGCCGAGGGCTCCACCTACGTCGATATGAGCACCGTGTCGCCGGTTGCCTCAGAAAAAGTGGCCGCGGCCGCCGCCGCGCGAAACATCGCCTATCTACGCTCCCCGGTGAACGGCACGGTCATGCAGGCGGAAGCCTCGACCCTGGTGATCATGATCTCCGGGCCGAAGGAAACCTACGAAGCCGTCTTGCCGCTCTACGAATTGATGGGAGACAAAATCTTCTACATCGGCGAAACCGAACAAGCCCGTTATCTCAAGCTCTGCATCAACACCATGATCGGTATCTCGTCGTCGATGATGGGTGAAGCCCTGACCTTCGGCGAAGCCGGCGGACTCGATTGGGACACCATGATCGACATCATCGCCGCCAGCGCGGTGGGTTCGCCGGTGGTGAACTACAAGGTCGATATGCTGAAGAACCGGGATTTCACGGCCGCCTTCACCGCCGTGCAAATGGCCAAGGACTTTGACCTGGCGCTCGGCACGGCGGAAAAATACAAGGTGCCCATGCCCATCACCTCCATGGTGCGCGGCCATTGGGACGATATGATGGCGGCCGGCCGGGGCGAGGACGATTTCTTCGCCTATGTAGAGGTTCTCGAGGAAAAAGCCGGGATCAAGAAATAGCTGTATCGAGTGACGTAGATCATAGTCGGCGGCGTGATCATTGGCATATTATCGCCATGATTGGTGAGTGTAATCTGCGTACAATCGATTCCTTTCCCAAGAATATCAGTTCAACAACGTTCTATGACGATCACTACATGACTCGTTTGAATTTACTTAAATCCCTGGCTTGCCTGCTGGTCGCCGCCGCCTTTGCCTTCGGCACCGTGGCCGTTTCCGAGCCGGCGTACGCGCAAGGCAAACCGGGCTTCGCCGGTAAGAAGGAAGAAAAGGGCAGCCGCAAGGCGTCCGCCCGGGAACATGCCGACGGCATGGGCAAGAAGACCCGGAAAAACAAAGACAAGGCCGAGTCCGACGACGAGGAGGACGGCAAGAAGGCCAAGAAAGCCAAAAAAGAAAAGCGCGGTAAGAAGGACAAAAAGAGCTAAACCCGCTCTCCTTCCAACATTTACGGCGGCCCGTCCGGCGCGTATGGTGCGAAAAAACCACCATCAGCCCGGCGGGCCGTTTGTATGTCCAAGGAAATCATCTATTTCGGCGATCCCATGTGTTCCTGGTGCTGGGGCTTTGCACCGACCATTGATCGCATCAATCTTGACTACGCGGAAAGCGCGCCTTTAAGCATCGTCCTGGGCGGCTTGCATGCCTATGACAGTGATCCCATGAACGATGAGTATAAGGCGACCATCAAACATCATTGGGAAGACGTGAACCGGGCCACGGGCGCCGAGTTCGACTACCGGTTTTTCGACCGCGACGGGTTTGTGCTGGACACCGAACCCGCCTGCCGCGCCGCCGCTACGGTCCGGCGCATGGACAAGACTAAGATGCTGGGCTTTTACGAATCCGTCAGCCGCAGTTTCTATTCCGAGAACAAAGACACGACGAGCCTGGACACCTTTAAGGCCCTGGCCGACGAAGCCGGCCTGGATGAGGAGGAATTTTCCCGGTTGTTCGAGTCGGACGAGATGAAGCAGGAGACCCTGAACGACTTTAGCATGTCGCAGTCGCTCGGCGTCACCGGCTTTCCGACCCTTGTCGTGATGGAAGGCGACGGCGAGGATCAGAAACTGGCCTTGCTAACCGCGGGCTATCAGCCATATGAAAACCTGAAGCCGGTGATTGACCACTGGCTGGAAC
>JAYQGD010000246.1:0-4834 GCA_038140415.1 Rhodospirillaceae bacterium | reverse complement strand
CAATTTTGCCGGTCGTATTATATTCCTCGCCGATATTCCCCCACTCCCTGCATGACCGCCTACGCCGAACTGCAGGTCACCAGCAATTACAGCTTCCTGCGAGGGGCCTCCCATCCCCATGAGCTGGCATTACAGGCGGCCGTTTTGGGCCACGAAGCCATCGCCATTACCGACCGCAATACCTTGGCCGGCGCGGCGCGGATGCATGTGGCCTGCAAGCAGCATGATATCCGGCTGATCGTCGGCGCCCGGCTGGACCTCCGGGACGGGCCCAGCTTTCTGTGTTTCCCCACCGACCGTGCGGCCTATGGGCGGCTGTCCCAGCTTCTCACCCTGGGCAAGCGGCGGGCGGAGAAAGGCGATTGCGAACTGTTTCTCGACGACATTCTGGAGGGTGAGATTTTCGCCGCCGGCGCCGGACAAGTTCTCACGATCATCCCGCCGGAAACCCTCGATTCCACCTTCCGGGAGGCAATTTCAGAGATAAGAAATAAGATTAAAAATAATATATATATATCTGTTAATTATATCTATTTTGGTTATGATAGTCAGCGTATATCGGCGATTGCCGACCTCGCCGAAGCAACGGCCCTCCCCCTGGTTGCGACCAACGATGTGCACGCCCATATCGCCGACCGGCGCATCCTTCAGGACGTCCTGACCTGCATCCGGGAGCATTGCACCGTCCACGAAGCCGGCCTTCGTTTGCACGCCAACGGGGAGCGTCATTTAAAGCCGGCCCACGAGATGGCCCGGCTGTTCAGCGCCTATCCGGAAGCCATCGAAAACACCGTCCGCATCGCCGAGAAATGCACCTTCAATCTGGAGGAATTGCGCTACGAATATCCGGTCGATCCGGTGCCCGACGGCCGCACGCCCCAGGAGGAACTGAGCCGCCTGTCCTGGGAGGGCGCCGCGACCCGTTATCCCGATGGTATTCCGGAGAAAGTTAAAGGCCAGATTGATTATGAGCTGAAGCTGATCGACGAGCTGGGTTACGCGCCCTACTTCCTGACCATTCACGACATCGTCCGCTTCGCCCGGTCCCGGGATATCCTGTGCCAGGGCCGGGGCTCGGCGGCTAATTCCTCCGTCTGCTACATGCTGGGAATTACAGAGGTGAATCCGGCGGAAATCGACCTGCTGTTCGAGCGTTTTGTCAGCACGGAACGGGACGAGCCGCCGGACATCGACGTGGATTTCGAACACGAACGCCGGGAAGAGGTGATCCAGTATATCTACGAGAAATATGGCCGCCACCGGGCAGGTCTAACCGCCACCCACATCACTTACCGGTCGAAAAGCGCGTTCCGGGAGATCGGCAAGATCATGGGCCTGACCGAGGATTCCATTCAGGCGTTGTCGTCCTCCGTCGCCTGGGGCAAACCGACCAAAGACCGCCGCGATCCGGAGCGTATCCGCGAGGTCGGTCTGGATCCGGAGGACCCAACCCTGCAGATGGTGTTTGAACTGAGCGAGCAGATATCCGGCTTTCCCCGTCATCTCAGCCAGCATACGGGTGGTTTCGTCATCACCAGCAGCCCCCTGGACACGGTCGTGCCCATTGAAAACGCCGCCATGGAAGACCGCACGGTGATCGAATGGGACAAGAACGATCTGGATGCGCTGGGCATCCTCAAGGTGGATATCCTGGCGCTCGGCATGCTGACCTGCGTCCGCAAGGCGTTCGAGCTCATCAAGAGACACCACGGCCGCAAGCTGACCCTGGCTAGTATCCCGCAAGGGGACGAACAGACGTACGACATGCTGTGCGAGGGGGACTCGGTCGGCGTGTTCCAGGTGGAAAGCCGGGCCCAGATGAACATGCTGCCACGGCTTCGCCCCCGCACCTTCTATGACCTGGTGATTGAGGTGGCGATCGTACGGCCCGGCCCGATCCAGGGGGACATGGTCCATCCCTATCTTCGCCGCCGGGACGGCAAGGAGGAGGTCGAGTATCCCAAGGAAGAGCTCCGCGCCGTCTTGGAGAAGACCATGGGCGTGCCGCTATTTCAGGAACAGGCCATGAAGATCGCCATTGTCGCCGCCGGGTTCACACCGTCGGAGGCGGACGGCCTGCGCCGGGCCATGGCCACCTTCCGGCGCAACGGCACCCTGCCGCTGTATCGGGAACGGTTCATCAACGGCATGATCGAGAACGGCTATACGCCCGACTTTTCCGAACGCTGCTTCAAGCAGATCGAAGGGTTCAGCGACTACGGCTTCCCGGAATCCCACGCCGCCAGCTTCGCATTGCTGGTCTATGTGTCGTCCTGGCTGAAATGCCACTATCCGGCGGCGTTCGCGGCGGCGCTCCTGAACAGTCAGCCCATGGGCTTCTACAAACCGGCACAGATTGTCCGGGACGCCCGCGATCATGGGGTCGAAGTCCGCCCGGTGGACGTGAACGACAGCGACTGGGACTGCACGCTGGAGATGACGTCGGCATCATCCCCCACCCGCTGGCGCTCGGACGAAGACGCCCGCACCGCCATCCGGCTGGGGTTCCGTCAGATTAAGGGCATGCGGGAGGATGCGGCCGACAGTATCGTCGACGCCCGGGAACTGGGTTACGCCGCCGTGCCCGATCTCAAACAGCGAGCCGGCGCACAACGGGGCGCGCTCGAACGCCTGGCCCGCGCCGACGCCTTTCAATCGATGGGTCTGGACCGGCGGCAGGCCCTGTGGGCGGTCAAAGGCTTGCAGGACGCCCCCACGTTGCCGCTGTTCACCGGTTTGCCCGATCATGAGCTGCGCCCGGAGCCGGCTGTCGCCCTGCCCCGGATGCATCTGGGCGAACAGGTGGCCGACGATTATCTGGCCCTCAAAATGTCCCTGAAGGCCCATCCGATGGCGCTATTGCGCCCCTGCTTCGATGCGGAGAAACAACTGCGCTGCGAAGACCTGATCAACGTCCCCGTCGACAGCACGGTGGGCCTGTCCGGCCTGGTGCTGATCCGTCAGCGCCCCGGCAGCGCCAAGGGCGTCATCTTTGTCACCATCGAGGATGAGACCGGCGTCGCCAATCTGATCGTCTGGCCCCACCGGATGGAGCGCTATCGCCGCACTGTACTGGGCTCCCACCTACTCGGCGTGGAAGGAAAGCTGCAGCGGGAGGGCATTGTCACCCATGTGGTCGCCGACCGGCTGTTCGATTTCTCCTACCGGCTGGGCTACCTCACGTCCGACGAGGCGTCCCTGCCGGAACTGATGCTCGGCCGCAATGTGCCGTCGCACCTGCCGACCATGCCGAATTTGCGCAAAATGATCCCCCGCTCTCGGGATTTTCAATAACGCTTAAATCCACTATCAAGGGAGCATGTCCAAACTCGTGATTGCCAAGCGCTGCCTGGATTTGCCGGAGGCGATAGTCGCGCGTTCCCTTTTGGATTTTCACGGCTATCCCGTTTTCCTGTTCGACACGGCATATATCGGCGTCCAATGGCACAAGCTGCAGGCCATCGGCGGGCTGCGCCTGATGGTTCTGGAAGAGGACCTTGACGACGCTAAAGAACTTCTAGGCACAGGCGACGACGCATTATCAGACGGCGGCGTGGATACCTGCCCAGCCTGCGGCGCCGGGCATGTCTTCCGCCACGCCTCGATCCTATCTCCGCTGGTCACACTCGGGCTGTTTCTAGCCTACGCAGTGGCGGTGCCATTCCTTCTGCGCGGCAGAAACCGGCTGTGCCTGGAATGCGGCCACAAATGGAAGATTGAGCGCGAGTAATTCCAAATAAGTCTGGCAATTTCCGGCGCCGGGGGCCACTTTCTGTTCAAGGCGCGCAACAAGGAACACCGCTTAAGTGACCACTAAATCGAGCGACGCGACGGAGCCGAAAATCCTGGCCTCCGGACGGGTCGCCTTCCAGCACAAAGACTATACCTACTACTGGCTCTCCAGAACGCTGGGCGTGTTCGCGGTCGATCTGATGATCGCGACACTGAGCTGGCAGCTCTGGATCCTGACCAAAAGCCCGATCGTGTTGGGCCTGATCGGCGGCCTATCGGTGGCGCCGTTCCTCGTGCTTTTTCCCATCTCAGGCATGGCCGCAGACCGGTTTGAACGCAAACGCATCCTGACCTTCTGCGGAATCTTGCAGTCTCTTTGCGCGTTCGCGTTTCTCTACCTGACAGTGACCGGCAATGTGGACGAATACCGGATGCTGGCGATTGTCATCGTGCTCGGATTGTCCCGCACATTCCTCGCGCCGGCGCAACAATCCATCGTCCCGGTCTTGGTGCCGAAAGAGCATTTCGCCAATGCCGTCGCCTGGACCTCCACCGGATTTCAGGCCGCGCGCATCGCCGGGCCCGGTCTGTCCGGCTTCCTCATCGCGTTCAGCGGTGAACAACTGGCCTATAGCGTCGTACTCGTCTCGCTGATCATCTCCACCATCTTTACCCTGTTCATTCGCGGCAGCACGCGGGTAGTGGCGCGCGATCCGCTGAATTTCGAGACGGTCTTCGCCGGGCTCAAGTTCATCCGCCATCATCAGGTGGTCTTGGGCGCCATTGCACTGGACCTCTTCGCGGTGCTGCTGGGCGGCGCGGTCGCGTTGCTGCCGGCCGTCGCCACTGAACTTCTGGGCGTCGGACCGGAAGGCTATGGCATTCTGCGGACCGCGCACATGGTGGGCGCAATGTCCGGCGCGATTTACTTCACCCAAAGACCCATCCGCCGCCATGCCGGAAAGAAAATGTTCATCGGCGTCGGCGTCTTCGGCTTAGGCATCGTCGCCTTGGGGTTCGCCTCGACGTTCTGGATGGCGATCACCGCGCTTCTTGTCTTGGGCGCGGGCGATGCAGTCAGCGTCTTTGTCCGCGGGAACCT
>JAYQGD010000245.1:0-4835 GCA_038140415.1 Rhodospirillaceae bacterium | reverse complement strand
TCAGCCCCAGCCCGGTCGTCCGCCGGGCGATCTCCACGGTCAGCAAAAACACCAGCGTGCCGAATACCATGTCCCAGGTAGTCAGCTCATCCAAGAGAACGATCCGGTCGACGATTTCCTCGGCATTAATCGCGAAATAGATGCCGAAGGCGATGGACAGCGCCGCGAAGATCAAATCAAGAATAGATGGGTTATCCGGGTCCGAGTCCTCGAACGCGCCGGTGGTCAGGAACGCCAGCGCCATCATCCCGGCGAAGAAAATCACCGCCAGAGTCCAGGGCGCGATGATGACGACGGTTGCCGCCGAGATAACGTAAATGCCGACGGCGATCGCGAAGGGCGTAAATATCCAATAGTACTTACCGTCGGGACGGCGGCGCGCCCCCACGGAAAACCAAGTCTTTAACGAAAGAATTTTGCTGTCAGCCATCACCGGCTCTTATGAGGCAAAAAGGGAGTGCAGGTCGCCCCGCACTCCCATTTCTATGCCGTCCAAAGGAAGATCGCTCACATGATCCCCTTTTCTTTGAAGTACTTGGCGGCGCCCGGGTGATGCGCGGCAACACCGGGGGTGGCCAGAACCTTCTCCGTCGCCGTTTTCTTGATCAGACGGTGAGATTTTTCCTTGAACTCTTCGATCTGCTCAACCATCGCCTTGGTGATGGTGTAGGCGAGCTTCTCGTCCATGTTGGCGTTTACGACAACAACCGCGCCGATGCAGACGCCGTTAACGGCGGCCGGGGACCATTTGTACTCGCCGGCTTTGATGCCGCAGGGCGCGCCGCCGAATTGCTTGGCGACATTGTTCGCCACACCGATCGGAATATCAACCAGCACCGGCTCCACACCTTTGGCGATCTCGCGGATCCGCGGATGGTTATAGGCGATACCGAAGTTCACCACGTCGATCCGGCGATCCAGCGTCAGGGAGACCAGCTCCTTGGACGCAGCGTGGACGACTTGGCCACCCCAGCTTTTGATCGCGTCTTCGGTGGCGCCCATCTGGGCCATGACGGCTTCACTGACATTGCTGTCCATGTTGCCGCGGCGGTTCACGCCGACGCGCATGGGGACCTTTTTGTTCACGATGTCGGCGAAGCTCTTGATGCCGTGCTTATCGGCGAAGGACTTCGCGACCAGGATGTGGGTCAGCTGGAACCGGGATTCCGGCGTATACACCCGGAACAAGGTGCGGACATTAGTGATGCCCTTCTTGAAAGGCGCGGTGCCGTTAACGGCGGCGCTCAGCTCGCCGTCGGTCGCCAGACCCATCGGCACTTTGCCGCGGGACACCAGCGGCACGTTGGCCAGACCGCCGGAAGACGTTTGATAGGTCACCGTCGAACCGGGATGCGCCTTGGCGATGGCGGCGTCAATGCCGCCGCCGATGCGGGACCACAGTCCTCCGGGGCTCGCACCAGACAGGGTCAGATTGTATTTCTGGGCGTCGGCCGGCAGCGCCGCGAGGGTCGCCAGGGCCAGGGTCGCAACAAAGAGCTTTTTCATGAATTCCTCCCATTAGCTCAAATATGTACTTTGATCGGATGTTAGTTCAGTGGCCGAAATAAAGCAAATTGGAAAGCAGGCAAGTAACCGCCTAGCGCGCCGATTTTCCGCCGTTCCGGCTGTCCTTCAAATTACTCCGCACCTTGTTGATCAGGGTTTTGAACTGCCGCGCCTCCGCGCCCTTAAGCCCGCGTCCGGCAATTTCGTTCACCTCCAGCGCATACGGGATGAGCTTGGCCTCCAAACCCCGGCCCTTGGCCGTGAGATAGACGTTATAGGCGCGCCGGTCCGTGGTGCTGCGCTTACGCCGCACGATGCCCTGTTTTTCCATGCGCAGAAGCGCGCTCTGGGTGGTCGGTTCCGTGGTGTTGACCCGGTCGCTGAGCTCCCTTTGGCTGAGGCCTTCCTCCAGCCACAGGACCCGCAGAAGAAACCATTGGGCGGTCGAGATGCCGTGTTCCTGCAGGCGTGAGCGCAGCTCTTTCTGCAGGAGCATCATCGTGTCCCGGATCAGAAAGCCGATGCTCTGCGACGGCGGCAGCGGCGAATTTTGATCTTTTGTGCCTTTGGCGGCGCGGGGCATCTTTAGCTCCCTTTCCCTCCCCAGAAACTAAGAAATCTAACTTATTTCAGGGGCGTACGGCTTGTCACCATAAAATACGGCTTCGGAGCGGCAGCGGCGGACAGGCATCAAGAATCTGCTGGATTAATCCCTGTGCCGGACTATTAATGCCCCCTCAAACGACCAGGAAGATGATTAAAAATGGCTGTCAGTGAAGACCAAATTCGCGAGGTGCTCTCGACCCTTATCCCCGAAGGCGACGACCGGGATATCGTCTCCGCCGGCCTCGTGTCCGGCATCGCCCAGCGGGACGGGATGATCCAGGTATCCATCGAGACGACGCCGGACCGGGTGCCGGAGATGGAGCAGGTGCGCCAAGCCGCCGAACAGGCGCTTAAAGGTCTGGAAGGTGTGAAGAACGCCACCGCTGTGCTGACCGCCGAAAAACCACAAGCCCAGCCCCAACCGCAACAAGCGCCGCAAGGTCCGCAAGGACACCAGCATCAACATGGACCGCAAGGGGTGCCGGGCGTCAAAGCGCTGATCGCCGTCGCTTCCGGTAAGGGCGGCGTCGGCAAATCAACCACCACCGTCAATCTGGCGCTCGCCCTGGCGACTTTGGGGAATAAAGTCGGCATCCTGGATGCGGATATTTACGGCCCTTCCATCCCGCGCATGATGGGCGTCACCGAACAACCGACCCAGACCCAGAACAATACCCTTCTGCCGCCGTCCAGCTATGGCGTCAAATGCATGTCCATGGGCATGCTGGTGGATGAGGAAGAGCCGGTGATCTGGCGTGGCCCCATGGTCATGGGCGCGCTGCAGCAAATGCTGACCGAGGTGGAATGGGGTGAATTGGACGTTCTGGTGATCGACATGCCGCCTGGCACGGGCGATGCGCAGCTCACCCTCGCCCAGCAGACTAAGCTCACCGGCGCGGTGATCGTTTCCACCCCGCAGGACATTGCGTTGCTGGACGCCCGCAAGGGCCTCAACATGTTCCGCAAGGTCAACGTGCCGATCCTCGGCATCGTCGAGAACATGAGCTATTTCGTCTGCCCGAAATGCGGCGAGGAATCCCACATCTTTGCTCATGGCGGGGCGCAGGCGACGGCGGAGAAATACGACGTGCCGTTCCTGGGCGCGGTGCCGCTGGATATGGAAATCCGGGAAACCTCGGATAAGGGCCAGCCCATCGTCGTCTCCAAAAGCGACAGCCCCCACGCCCAAGCCTATATGTGGATCGCCGAGAACGTCCAGGACGGCATCTCGGCCGAACTGGAAAAGACCGGCCCGAACATCAGCTTTGAGTAGGGGCTAAACCTTAAACGCCGATAACGTTTCCTTGGCGAACAGGTCTTCCGGCGTCAGCTTGCGCCGGGTTACCCCTTGCTCGTCGCAGTATTGCAGGAACGTCTCCAGGGTCGGGCGGTTGTTCTCGATCCCGTAGGGCCAATAGTCGCCGTGGGGGAAGAACTCCCGGCTCATCTTCTCGAACGAGTCCGGCATCCACGGAAACGGGATGCGGGATACGTTGATGTCGGACAGGCGCTCCACCATCTTGGCCTTGGCCTCTTCGAAGGCGGTCAGCAGGTTCATCGCGATCCAAGGGTTCTTCTCATAGACCTCCCGCTTGATCGCCACCGTATGCATGATCGGATAGACCCCGGTGCGGCGGAAATATTCCAGCTCCACCTCCGGATAGTTGGGCATCAGGCGCTGCATCTTGCCGTCATTGGCCAGGAACGCATCCGGCGGGCGGGCGGAAATCACCGCGTCCAGTTCGCCGGTCAGCAACAGATCGGTCAGGGAGCGGTCCTGCACCTCCGAATACTTGATCCCGTCGGGCAGTTTGGCCTTGCCCATTTCCTTGCGGCCCGGTTCGTTCACACCGCCCTGCACCCATTCGACGCTGTCCAGCGGCGCACCGCCTTCATGGTGCAGCCAGCCCCGCGCATAGACCGTGGCGGTCTGGGTCCATTCGGGCACGCCGATGCGCCCGCCCTTCAGGTCAGCGGCGGTTTTGATTTTGCCGTCGGTGCGGCTGTAAAAGGCCGAGTGCCGAAACATGCGCGACACAAACACCGGGATGCCGACGATCGGGGAATCTTCCAGGGACCGCAGCGAGCAGAACTTGGCAAAAGACAGTTCCGAGACCTCCCACTCATAGGCGTTGGCGAAGCGGAAGAAAGTTTCCTCCACCTGGAAATTCAGGAAGGTCAGGTCGATGCCCTTGGGCTTCACCCGGCCGAACATCATGTCCCGGACATGATCGTAATCTTCGATGGCGAGGGTCAGAGATAGATTGCTCACGGATAGCTCCCCTGTGCTTTAGTTATTGGCGTTGCCCGTCAGGCGTTTGACCGCTTCGATCACGGCGTCCGGCGTGGCCTTACCCTGGCCGGCGATATCCAGCGCGCTGCCATGGGCCACGGATGAAAACAGAATGGGCGTGCCGATGGACATGCCGGCGGTCGAATGGCGGGCCAGCAGCTTGGCCGGAATATGGCCCTGGTCGTGCAGCATCACTATGAACGCGTCATAGCCGTCCATATGCAGGATCAAATCCGCCGCGCCCGGCCCCTCGACATCAATGCCGGCGGCCTGCTTGGCCTTGATGGCGGGCTCGATGATCTCGGTTTCTTCCGACCCGAACAGCCCGCCTTCACTGGCGTGGGGGTTGAGCCCCGCCACCATGATCCTGGGCTTGTCGATGCCGATGCGGACCAGCGTGTCGTGGACCGAGCCGATGACATGCTTCACC
>JAYQGD010000244.1:0-4854 GCA_038140415.1 Rhodospirillaceae bacterium | reverse complement strand
ACTCCCACTCGATGGTGCCTGGTGGTTTGGAGGTCACGTCATACACGACCCGGTTGATACCACGGACTTCGTTAATAATCCGGTTGGAGGCCCGGCCGAGGAAGTCCATCTCGAAGGGATAGAAATCCGCGGTCATGCCGTCGGTCGAGGTCACCGCCCGAAGCGCGCAGACATAATCGTAAGTTCGTGCATCGCCCATGACGCCCACGGTCTGCACCGGCAGCAATACGGCGAAGGCCTGCCAAATCTCGTCATAGAGTCCGGCGTTCCGGATTTCCTCCAGATAGATGGCGTCGGCCTTGCGCAGGATGTCCAGTTTCTCCCCGGTGATATTGCCGGGGATGCGGATGGCCAGGCCCGGTCCGGGGAAGGGGTGGCGGCCGACAAAACTTTGCGGCAGGCCGAGCTCCTGGCCCAGCGCGCGGACCTCGTCCTTGAACAGTTCGCGGAGCGGCTCCACCAGTTGCATGTTCATGCGTTCAGGCAGACCGCCCACATTGTGGTGAGACTTGATGGTGACACTGGGCCCGCCGTGGAAAGAGACCGACTCGATCACGTCCGGATAGAGGGTGCCTTGGGCCAGGAAATCAGCCCCGCCGACCCCCTTGGCTTCTTCTTCGAACACGTCGATGAAGGTGGCGCCGATGATCTTGCGCTTTTGCTCCGGATCGGTGACGCCGTCGAGCTTGCCCAGGAAGAGGTCCGACGCGTCCCGGTGGACCAGCGGGATATTGTAGTGATCGCGGAACAGGCCGACCACTTCCTCCGCCTCGCCCATGCGCATCATACCGGTGTCGACGAAGACACAGGTGAGCTGATCGCCAATGGCTTCATGGAGAAGAACCGCCACGACAGAGGAGTCGACGCCGCCCGACAGGCCGCAGATGACCTTGCCGTCGCCGATTTGTGCCTGGACCTTGGCGATTTCCTGTTCCTTGAAGGCGGCCATGGTCCAATCGCCGGAGCAGCCGGCAACTTTGTGCGTGAAGTTCCGCAAGAGCGCCGCGCCGTTGGTCGTGTGCACCACTTCGGGGTGGAACTGCACGCCGTAGAAGCGCCGGCTTTCGTCCCCGACAATGGCGAAAGGACAGCCGTCACTGGTCCCAAACACGCCGAACCCGTCGGGCAGGCTTTCGACCCGGTCGCCATGGCTCATCCAGACTTGTTCGGTGGAGCCGGTATTCCAGTCGTCGCCGAACAAGGCGCAGTCATCGGTGACCGACAGCATGGCCCGGCCGAATTCCCGTTTATCGTGCGATTCGACCGATCCCCCGAGTTGCTCAACCATGGTTTGTTGGCCATAGCAGATGCCGAGGAGCGGCAGGCCCAGCTCGAATACCTCGTCGGGGGCGCGGGGCGTGCCGATATCGGCCACGGACGCCGGGCCACCTGACAGAATTATGCCTTTTGGATCAAAGGCTTGGATGGTTTCGCCGGTGACTTTATTAAAGGGATGAATTTCGCAATAGACGCCGGATTCCCGCACCCGCCGCGCGATCAGTTGCGTGACTTGGGAGCCGAAATCGATGATGAGAATCCTGTCAGTCATATGAAGCGACTCATAGCCGAGTCGCGAATACTTGAAAAGAGACCTGAAAAGGCACTACTTTAAATAAGAGCCCCAAGAACGTGGCCTACGTATTGGCCACAATTTGATCGGCATCAAGGTAAACCAATATCAATAATATAGGATGCCGATCCACGGACCAGGATGGCTGGTGCATGACTGCTAAAACGATTCCGGCGAACGATGAGGCCATGGGACATGGTCTGTCAGAGGCTGACAGTCAGCTTCAAAAATTTGCCGAACACGTCGCTGATCGCTATTGGGAAACCAACGCGGATCATGAGGTGACGTACGCAAGCATGGCTGGCGGCACCCCCGCCATACCCCTCAATCGCATTCTCTATAAAAATATTGGGAGATCGGCGCTGAGGAAATTTCGGCCGAGGACTGCGCCGAGCTGGAGCGCGTGTTTGATGCCCGCCAGCCGTTTCGCGATGTCCAATATGTGCGCACCAAGGAAGACGGAGAACGGCAGTTTCTTTCCGTATCCGCGATCCCCAAATATGACGATGGTGGAGAGTTCGCCGGCTATACCGGGGTGCACCGGGATGACACAACGGCGCGGCTACGCCACGAAGCCAGCGACAATCTGAATCTCCGTTTGGGGCTGATCCTGGAAGAAGTACAGGCCGGCGTGATCGTGTGGTCAAAGGAAGAAACGTTTTTGTTCTGCAACGATACTTTCCTGGAGCTCCACCCGGGACAGACGGATATCCTCGAGCCGGGCATCCATATTGATGACGTATTATTGCAAACTTCGTATTTGCGGATGCCGGATGCAACGGACGAGGAGCGCCGGGCGTGGATGGCCCGCCGTCGCCGCAAGGACGATGAAAACTTCGGTGAGCATGAGTGGCGGCAGCCGGGTGCCGGCCGCTGGCTGAATATCCGCCGTCAGCGTCTTTCCGACGGGTCCATCGTTGCCGTTCATACCGATATTTCGGCAAGGAAGGCGCTAGAGAAAGCCAAGGACGAGTTTGTGTCCGTCGCCGCCCATGAATTGAAAACCCCGGTGACATCCCTGAATGGCGCGCTCGGCCTGATCAAAGGTCAGTTGGGCGAGAGCATGCCGGACGGTATGGAGAGCATCTTCGAGATAGCCGCCCGCAACTGTGACCGAATCGGCAGACTCGTTGGCGATCTTCTTGATCTGAGCCGGATCGATACCGGCTCCCTCGATCTCGTGGTTGATCGCTACAACCTGATGGAAATCGTCCACAAGGCGGCTGGGGAAAATGCCGACTATATCGCCTCGAAAAAGGCGGGCCTTTTGGTCCTGGGCGCCGGGCCTGAGGCGATGATCCGGGTGGATCACGCCGGCCTGACCCAAGCGCTGACCATTCTGCTGGTCAATGCCGCCAAGTTTACTGGGGACGATGGAAAGATTGAGTTATGCGTGACGGATCAGGGCGATACCTACCGGATTGCCGTGAAGGACGACGGGATCGGCATTCCGGAAGAGGCGCAGGAAAAGATCTTCGAGAAATTCTATCAGGTGGACTCGTCCGACACCCGGAGTATCGAAGGCACGGGCCTGGGGCTCGCCATCTGCAAGGCAATCATTGAACAACACGGCAGCGAGCTTTTGCTGGAAAGTGTACCCGGCGAAGGCGCGACCTTCTGGTTTGATCTGAAGAAGGCCTAGCTGCCGCCTAGCCGAGTTGGCTCAACAGATATTCCAGTTGCTTTAAGGCCTGCGCGGAATCCGCTGTGGCGCTGTAGGTATAGCGGTCCGGACGGACGATCATTGAGCGGGCGCCATTGTCCTCGAAATAGGTGGTTAGCACGCCGTTGAGTTCCGTGAGCCGCCGCACTCCTTGGATCTTATCATTCTCGTTATGCATCAACACAAACTCGCCGCCGAAGGATCGCCATCGTTCGGCGAGGACCTCCGGTATTTGGCCGAAGAGTTCTAAATCAAGGCTCACCAGCCAGAAATCAGGTCCCAAGGCGTCATTCATGGGCAGCTCGTCGCCGGCTTCCGTCCGCACCATCGGCTGGGGGAAAAGTTCTCCGGCCGGTGCAATGGCGGTGCCGTCCGTACTCAAATCCAACAGACCGGACGTAAGCGGCGGGATCAGTTTATGGCGTATGATCACCATGCGTCCGCTCTCCAGCTCTTCGATCATCCGCTCGTCCCGCGCTTTGGCCTTCTCCGGGTCTCGTTCGCAGATGATCTTGCCCAGTTCCTTGGTGAAGGCGGTCAGCGCGCGGACATGAGGGTGCCGTTCTTCCTGATAGCTATCCAGAAGCGCGGGATCGGCCCCATGCTTTTCCACCTGACGCACGCGCCAAACGAGGTTCTCCGCATCCCGGATGCCCTGGCACATGCCTTGGCCCATGAACGGCGGGGTCTGGTGCGCCGCATCACCTAGTAGGAATACCCGACCCTTGCGCCATTCTTGCGCCACCAGAGCATGGAAGCGATAGACAGCCGACCGCCAGACGTTGAACTTTTCCTTAGGCCCCCACCGGGACAAAAGTTCGAGAATGCGTTCCTCGTTATTGATCTCCGCCGGGTCCTCGCCCGGCAGCAACATCATTTCCCAGCGGCGATGATTGTCCACGCCGATCACGTAGGTGCTGGGCCGGGCCGGTTCGCAATATTGGATATGGGTTTGTGGAAGATCGTCCGTGTCGTTGGCCAGCACGTCGATGACGATCCAGCGTTCGTCAAAGGCCAAGTCTTCGAGGCCGATGCCCAGAGCGGTGCGGGTCGGGCTTGAGGCGCCGTCGCAGGCGAAAACATATTTTGCGTCAACCTCGAACGTCCCACCGCCGTCCAAATCCTTGATCGTCACCGTCGCGGCTTCGGGCGTTTGTGACACGTTTGTGGCCTCGTGGCGGGTCAGCACCTCGACCGTTTCCCGCGCCTCTGCGCCGGCGCGCAAGGCCGCTTCCAGGCGCGGCTGAACAAACAGATAGACCGGCAGCCAATACAGCGGGTAGGGGGCGGGCGCCGGGTCCATCTTGCGGATGACTTGTCCCTCCGCGCCGAGATAGCGCGACGGCCGATAGGGCGCGGTTTTCGCGCCGACTGCCTCGGCAACACCGGCGCCCTGGAATACGCGCATGATCTCGTGGTCGAAGGTAATGGCGCGCGGCTTGTCGTAGATTTCGGCTTCCCGCTCCACCACAAGTACACTGAATCCGTCCCGCCCCAGCAGATTGGCGGTGATCGCACCGGTCGGGCCATAGCCGACTATGACGATGTCATAGCGGTCTTTCGACGGGGGCATGCGCGTAGGCTAGCGGTTGGTCAGCGCGTCGTGGATCATCCATTGATC
>JAYQGD010000243.1:0-4857 GCA_038140415.1 Rhodospirillaceae bacterium | reverse complement strand
GCGATCAATAAATCAGGCTCGCCGGCGAACACGATGCCGAGCGCGAAGGCCCCGGTCAGCCGGGAGAGCGTCTTTTCGACCGCCGCGGCCGGCGCATCGCCTGCGTCCAGATACTTGGTGATCAGGTGGGCGACCACCTCAGTGTCGGTCTGGGACGCGAGCACATGACCCTCGGCTTCCAGCTCGTCCCGGAGTTCCTGGAAATTCTCGATGATGCCGTTGTGCACGACGGCGCAGCGATGGGTGGCGTGGGGATGGGCGTTGATCTCGTTGGGCACGCCATGGGTGGCCCATCGCGTATGGCCGATCCCCGTCGTACCGGGCAACGGCTCTTCGTCCAGCCGCGCCGCCAGGTTGACCAGCTTGCCCTCGGCCCGGCGGCGGTCGATATGGCCGTTCACCAGGGTCGCGATGCCGGCCGAGTCATAGCCCCGGTACTCAAGCCTTTTCAGCGCGTCCAGCAGAACGCCGGCTGCGTCCGATTTACCGATAATTCCGACAATGCCGCACATGAGTTAGCCGCGGCCCTTCCGGTCCCGTTGCTTCTTGGCCCAGCCCGGCACGGATTTTTGCTCCGACCGGGTCACCGCCAGCGCGTCCGGCTCCACGTCACGGGTGATGACACTGCCGGCGCCGATCACGGCCCCGTCGCCCACTTTGACCGGGGCCACCAGCGCCGTGTTGGAGCCGATAAATGCCCCCGCGCCGATTTCCGTCAGAGATTTGGTATAGCCGTCATAGTTACAAGTGATCGTCCCCGCGCCGATATTCGCTTTGGCGCCGACGGTGGCGTCGCCGATATAGCTGAGATGGTTGGCCTTGGCCCCGGCGGCGATGGTGGCGTTCTTGATCTCGACAAAGTTGCCGATATGGGCATCCTCGCCGATTTCCGCACCGGGGCGGAGCCTCGCGAACGGACCGATGATCGCGCCTTCCGCCACACTTGCACCTTCGATATGACAGAAGGCTCGTATTTCGACATTGTCGGCGACCGTGACACCGGAACCGAACACCACATTGGGCCCGACGGTGACATCCCGGCCCAACTGCGTGTCCCAGGAAAAATAGACCGTCGCCGGATCGATGAGGGTCCTGCCGCCGTCCAACGCGGCCCGGCGCAACCGGTTCTGCATCAAGTCTTCCGCATCCGCCAGTTCGGCGCGGGAATTGATGCCGAGAAATTCTTCCTCGTCGCCTTCCACGACCACGCAGCGGCCGCCGGCGGCGCGGGCCAGGGCGATGATATCGGTGAGGTAATACTCCCCCTTGGCGTTGTCGTTGGTGAGCCCGTCCAGCAAGCCGCTCAGCTTCGCGCCGTCGATAGCCATCACGCCGGAATTGCAGAGATCAACCAGAAGCTGGTCTTCGCTCGCGTCCCGCGCCTCGACAATCTCAACCAACTCACCGGCCTCGTCGGTGATCAGCCGGCCATACGCGCCGGGGTCCAGGGGCCGGAAACCCAACACCGCCACATCCGCCTTGGCCGCCGTCCGCGCATCCCGAAGCGCTGTCAGCGTTTCAGCTTCGATCAGTGGCGTATCACCGTAGAGCACCATGACCGTGCCGTCGAAATCGCTGAGCGTATCGCGCGCGGCCATGACCGCGTGCCCCGTGCCCAGCCGTTCGGTCTGCACCGCCACAGCGGGCGCTAGGTCATGGGTGGCCACCAGCGCGGCCAGCTCGTCCATGTCCGGCCCGGCGACGACCACCGTCTTGTCAGGGCTCAGCGCCGCCGCCGTTTCCAGCACGTGCAGCACCATGGGCCGGCCGGCAACCGGGTGCATCACCTTGGGTAGGGCCGATTTCATACGGGTTCCCATGCCGGCGGCAAGGATAATGGCGGCGGTGTTGGACATGGTCATTCAGGGTCGTGGTTAGTTGTTGAACCTAAGTGCCACAGGCGGACTCTGCGGCCAAGTCAAAGTTTATTACGGAATTTTGCAGGCTCATTCGGCGAAGTGAAACCAGCCGGTGATGATGTACTTGACTTGCGAGCCGCTCGGGCAGCCGCGATGCATATGGGTCCATTCAGCGGGCCAGATCAGCGTCTTGCCGGTCACCGGCGGCACTTTCAGCCCGTAGTAGGGAAACTCGGTCTCGCCGGCGTCGGTCACGTCATTGAGGTAGGTCATCCAGACCAGAATCCGGTGGAGCTTGGTCAGGTCGGTGCGTTCCGAATGGAGCATGGAGAAGTGCCCGCCGACTTCGTACTTCTGGACATTGAAGGCGCCGATATGGATACGGTCCAGGAACGTGCCCAGAAAATCCCATTGCGCGCAATAATCCCGGTAGCAGTCCTGGAGCTGATCGAAATAGGAGGAAAACACCTCATAGCCGGGTTTCTTCAGGTCATTGGGCTCGACCCGCAGGTCAGTGCTGTGCTTCGCCTCTTCATTGACCTTGCCGCCGGAGACGCGTCCCTGTTTCTGCAGCTTGGGGTTCCCCTCAAAAAAGTCGATCAGGCCGGTGCACACCGCCGGATCAATACCGGTCCAGCAGCCGATGAAGCTGGGGTGATCACCGGTCTCTATATTCTGCCGTTTGTCCTGCATTGCGTCAGCTCTGCTACCCGACGAGCGAGAACCGCTCATCCCCTTTGGTTCTGAATTCGATATACCCGGTCGCCGCGCCGATTTCCTTAAGGCCGTTGGTATAGTCCCCGATTTCGATCAGCGCGAGCCCCAGCTGGTTTTTGGCCTCGGCAAACTTGGGCGACAGGGACTTGGCTTTCTTGAAGGCCCGGACCGCCTTCTCCGACTCCCCGGCCGCCCGCAGCATCAATCCCCAATTCATCTGCGCTTCGAAAAAATTGGGCCGAAGCCGCGCGGCTTCCCCATAGGCGGCGGCGGCCTCCGGCGCGCGGCGCTGCGCGCGATAGCTTTCGCCCTTGAAGAAATGAACTTCCGGCACCTGCTTATCGAGCCGGATCGCTTGGTCCAGATGTTCGAGCGCTTCATCAAGGTGTCCGTCCCGCATCAGCACGGTCGCCAGGTTGACCCGCGGCTCCAGAAAATCCGGATCCAGCTCAACCGCCCGCTTGAAGGCCTTCAGCGCATCCGGCATCCGGCCGGCATTCAGAAACAGTTGGCCATAGATATGGTGCGCATCGGCAAATTCGGGATCGGCTTCCAAGGCCTGTTGCAGCGCCTGCTGCGCACTTTGTATATCGCCCTGGGCAAAACGGCAGCGGGCCAGAACGCTCAACGCCGGCGGGTGCCGGGGATGATCCGCCATGACCTGACGCACCGTGGCTTCCGCCGCAGCCGGATTGCCCCGGTCAAGCTGGCGGACGGCGGAGGTCAGCAGGTTGGTGATATGCTGTTCGGAACTGGCGGGCATGGTCGGTAGACTGTATCCTGGCTGCTCGAAACTGTCGCAATCGACGTTCTAGCAGACCCGACAACCGCTCACACCCAATTTTATGGCTGCCAACGGATTTCACCGCCGTGCTTTTGAACCGGAATGATCAAAAAGTCGCTCAATTGATGGAGCAGGCGCGCCAATGCCAGGAGATCACACTCCGCGGCTCTCTCTTTCGGGGGCTGTTCTGGGCGCTGATCTGCTTTGTCCTGGCCTTCTTTGCCTACACGACGGCAGAAGCCGACAATCCCCTGTGGCGCTATATCCTGCCGGTGCTGTTCATCGGCGGCGGCGTGATCATCTTCTTGTCGGGACGGAGCTCCATGCTGCATCTATCGCCGGATGGCATCAGCACCCAATTCATCACACAGCGCCTGTTTGTGCCCTGGTCGGATGTTGTCGCCTTCCATCGCTCCCTCGCCGGGCCCATCAGCATCGAAATCCGCCAGCATGATACGACGGCCAGCCCGCCTGATCCGGCCACCCCATCCATCCCGGTGCGCAAGACCACCCTTCCCGGTGAATTCGCGATGAAACCGCGCCAGCTTTTTCAATTGCTGGAAACCTATAAGGCGGCGGCGCTGAGCCGGGCGTGAGGGTCCTGGATAGATGTCCCGCAAGGCACTATCCTGCCGGTCAAATTGGAGGAACAAGTCATGGCCGAGAAACCCGTTGTCGTCGTCACCCGGAAATTACCGCCCGCCGTCGAGGCTCGGCTGGGAAGGGACTACGCGCCGAAACTCAATCCCGAAGACCGGCTCTATTCGGCGGATGAACTGATCGACTTGTGCGCCGATGCGGCGGCGATCCTTCCCTGCCATACGGAACAAATCAACGAAGCCCTGATCGGCCGTCTGCCGGACAATATCAAAATCATCGCCAACTTTTCCGTCGGCGTGGATCATTGCGATCTGGCCGCTGCCAAGGCCCGCGGCATCACGGTGACCAACACGCCTGATGTGCTGAGTGAGGCCACGGCGGAGATCGCCATGCTGTTGATCCTGGGGGCCAGCCGGCGGGCCAGCGAAGGCGAGCGGCTGGTCCGCACCGCCGAGTGGAAAGACTGGAGCCCGGACTTCATGGTTGGCGTCCAATCCACCGGCAAGACCCTGGGCGTCATCGGCATGGGCCGGGTGGGTCAAGTTCTCGCCCGCAAGGCCCGCGACGGACTGGGCATGAAGGTTCATTATCACAACCGCTCCCAATTGCCCGCGGACCTGGAAGCCGGCGCGGTTTATCACGACAGCGTCGAAAACCTGTTGCCCGAGTGCGATGTCCTATCCCTGCATTGCCCGGCCACACCGGAGTCCATCGGACTGATGAATGCGGAGCGAATTGCGCTGATGAAGGACGGCGCGATCGTGGTGAACACCGCCCGCGGCGCGCTGATCGATGACGAGGCGCTGATCGCGGCCTTAAAATCCGGCAAACTCTGGGGCGCCGGTCTGGATGTTTACAACAACGAACCGGCGGGCCTGCACGATGACTACCGCACCC
>JAYQGD010000242.1:0-4862 GCA_038140415.1 Rhodospirillaceae bacterium | reverse complement strand
TCCCTGGGCGGCGTAGCGGTTTGCCTGTTGCCGTTTGTGCTGGGGCTACCGTTGACCGGCGCTTTGTATTTGGTGGCTTTTGCGGCGCTTGTCTTCGCCGTCCTGTTGGCGCGGACAATTCTCCGGCATGTGACAGCCATCACCGTCAGCGAGGGCGAAATTACGCTAAAGTCCCTTCAAGAACAGGCCGTTCCATGGGAAGGGTTGGCGGAGTTTGATCTGTCCTACTTTACCACGTGGCGAAGCGGCTCAAACGGCTGGATGCAATTACGTCTCAGAGGGGCAGGGAAGACATTGAGGCTCGAATCTTCCGTCGACGGATTTGAGGAAATTACGCGTAGCTGCTTCGATGCGGCGCGGCGCAATAAGCTTGAGCTCAACCGGACCACGCTTAGCAATTTGGCGGCGTTGGGTATTGTCTCTGAAGAAGAGGCAATGACGGCGGCATGAGTGATCTTCTGAAAATCAACAATCTCGGCGTGGAATTTCGCGTGCAGTCGGGCGTGGTGCGCGCGGTCAACGGCGTGTCGCTGCGGATCAGGCCTGCTTCGACCGTGGCTGTGGTGGGCGAGTCCGGCTCGGGTAAGTCCACCATCGCGCAGGCGATCATGGGTATTCTGCCCAAGGTCGCGAGTATTACGTCCGGTGAAATCCTGTTTGATGATCCGGCCACAGAGGGCGGGCCGATTGATATCGCGGCACTGCCGCGGGACGGCAAGCAAATCCAGTCTATCCGCGGCGGAAAAATCTCCATGATTTTCCAGGAGCCGATGACATCGCTGTCGCCGCTCCACACGGTAGGCAATCAGATTTCCGAGGCCATGCGGCTACACTCGGACCTTTCCAAGGGCGCGGCGTTGGAAGCCGTCGAAGAAATGCTGCGCGTCGTCGGGTTCCCGGACCCGAAAAAGGCGCTGGTCACTTATCCGTTTGAGCTATCGGGCGGTCTACGCCAGCGGGCGATGATCGCCATGGCGCTGGTGTGCCGCCCGTCGCTGCTGATCGCTGATGAGCCGACGACAGCCCTGGATGTGACCATTCAGGCGCAAATCCTTAAGCTCATTGACGATCTGCAGACCGATCTGCAAATGGCGGTGCTGATTATCACCCATGATCTGGGCGTGGTTGCCAACGTCGCCGACGAGGTGGTGGTCATGTACAACGGCAGCGTGATGGAATCGGGGACATTGGACGATATATTCCGCGACGCCTCCCATCCGTATCTTCAGTCCCTGCTGCGGGCGGTGCCGCACTTTGACATGAAGCCCGGCAAGCGGCTGGTGCCGATCCGCGAAATCAAAACCACGACAGGCCATTTGCTGACGGCCAAGGAAAAGCCCGCGACGGCCGTCGATGACGACAAGCCGATCCTCAGCGTCCGCAACATCAGCAAGTCCTACAACATCCGGAAGAGCGGCTTGATGGGGACCACCCATTCGACGGTGAAGGCGGTCGACGAGGTCAGCTTCGAGATCAAGCGCGGCCAGACGCTGGGCCTCGTGGGCGAAAGCGGCTGCGGCAAAACGACGCTGAGCAAGATCATCATGCGCGCCCTGACGCCGGACAGCGGCCAGGTGGTGTTCAACGATTACGGCCGGGAGGTTGATCTGACCGGCTTGCGCGGCAAGGACCTGATCCCGTACCGCACCAAGTATCAATATGTGTTCCAGGACCCGTTCGGCGCGCTCAATCCCAGAATGACGGTCTACGACATCATTAGTGAGCCCTTGATCATTCACACAGTCGGTGACGACACCTATCGGACCGAGATGGTCAAGGAACTGATGAATATGGTGGGACTCGATCCCCGGTTCCTCAACCGGTATCCCCATAGTTTTTCGGGCGGACAACGGCAGCGGATCAGCATCGCGCGGTCCTTGGCGCTGAAGCCCGATTTGTTGCTCTGCGATGAGCCGGTGTCGGCGCTGGATGTGTCCGTGCAGGCGCAGATTCTCAATCTGATGAAGGATCTGCAGCAGGAACTGGGTCTGACCTATTTGTTCGTCTCTCACAATCTGGCGGTGGTGGATTACGTGTCCGACCATATTGCCGTGATGTGCGCCGGGCGATTGGTCGAGATTGCTCCCCGCGAAATCCTGTTCGAGAATCCCCGTCACCCCTATACCCAGGCCCTTCTGTCTGCCGTGCCGTATCCGGATCCGGATCAGCGGCTCGATCTGACTGCGTTGATGGAGGGGAAGAGCTCGGACCCCGCAGCTTGGCCGGACCCCTATACGCTCCGGGATGATGAGACGGCGCAGTTGGTTGAAGTAGCGGACCAGCATTTTGTCAGGATCGGCTGCTCGGCCGAGGAATCTAGGAAGGCTTCATGAATCTAAAGCAATGGATCCCGGTTGTTTTGATGCTGGCTGCATCCGGTTCTGCCTGGGCAGCCGATATGCCGGCCACACTTATAGAAACGCCAAACCTGAAGAAAGCCGTAGAGGCGGGGAAACTGCCCCCCGTGGCGGAGCGCTTGCCCCAATCCCCGGCGATTGTCGATCTGAAGTCCGAAGGGCTGAAAAACGGTCAGCACGGTGGCAGTCTGCGGCTGCTGATGGGCCGGAAAAAAGATACGCGGCAAATGGTGGTCTATGGCTATTCGCGGCTGATCGGCTACGACAGTGAGTTCAATATCGTGCCGGATATCCTCGAGAAACTTGACGTCGAAGAGGGCCGGATCTTTACACTCCACCTCCGGAAAGGGCATCGCTGGTCGGATGGACAGCCGTTCACGGCGGAAGATTTCCGTTATTACTTCGAGGACGTGGCGACCTCTGATCAGGTGAAGAACGAAAGCCTCCCGCTGGCCATGCTGGTAGAGGGGAAAGCGCCGACGTTTGAGGTATTGGACGAAACCACGGTCCGCTATACCTGGCACAAACCCAACCCGTTCTTCGTGCCGAGACTGGCAGGCGCCCGGCCGATGTATATTTATCGCCCGGCCCATTATCTGAAAAAGTTCCACGCCAAGTACACGCCGATGGAGACGTTAAAGGCTCAGGTCGAGGAGCACAAAAAGCGGAATTGGGTGGCGCTTCACTATCTCCAAGGCCAGCAATACAAGAATGAAAATCCGGATTTACCGACGCTGCAGCCCTGGGTGTTGAAAACTCAGCCGCCTGCCAAACGCTTTACCTTTGCCCGCAACGCCTTCTACCACCGGGTGGACACGAACGGCCGCCAGCTGCCCTATATCGACGACGTGAAAATCAACGTCACGAACGTGAAGCTGATCCCGCTGAAGGCCGGGTCCGGCGAGGCCGACCTGCAGGCCCGCGGGTTGAACTTCAACAACTACACCCTGTTGAAAAAATCCGAGAAAGAGTTCGGTTATTCCACCAAGCTTTGGGAGCCGGCAAAGGGCGCGCGCTGGGCGATCTACCCGAACCTGACGGCGGCTGATCCGGAGTGGCGGGCGTTGATGCGCAAGGCTGACTTCCGCCGAGCGCTGTCTCTGGCCATTGACCGCCACGAGATCAATCAGGTGTTTTATTACGGGCTGGGCAAGCCGGCGAACAACTCGGTCTTGAAGGGCAGCAAGCTGTACGACCCCGAAATCGCCAACCGGTGGATCAAGTACGATCCGAAGAAAGCGAACGAACTGCTGGATAAGCTCGGTCTCGATAAACGCAATGAGGACGGCATCCGCCTGATGCCGAGCGGAAAGCCGCTGGAGGTCACCATTATGTTCTCCACGGAGGCGTCGGAGCCGGCTGATATTCTCGAACTGGTCCGCGATACCTGGGGAAAGATCGGTATCAAAATCCATTCCAAGCCGCTCCACCGGGAAATCATGCGCAACCGGATTTTCAGCGGCGCCGTGCAATTATCTCTGTGGTCCGGTGTGGAGAACGGCATCCCGACGCCTGAAATTGCGCCGGTCGAATTCGCGCCCACGTCACAGCAACAACTCCAATGGCCGGCCTGGGGCCAGTACCGGGAGACCCGTGGCAAGTCCGGCGAACCGGTGGATATGGAGGTGCCCAAGAGGCTTCTGGCCCTGAACCAGCAATGGCTTCAGGCCAGGAATCTCGAGGAACAGCGGCTCATCTGGAAAGAGATGCTGGACCTCTACACGGACAACGCGTTCAGCATCGGCATCATTTCCAGCGTGCCGCAGGTGATTCTGGTCAACAACGCGCTCCGCAATGTTCCCGACGAAGCGATCTACAACTGGGATCCCGGCGCCCACTTCGGCGTCTACCGCCCTGACACATTCTGGTTCGATAAAACCGATAAAAAAGAACTGAACTAACCCCCATGCTCGATTATTTTGCCCGCCGCATCTTTGTGATGATCCTGACCCTGTTCGTGGTCAGTGCGCTGGTCTTTGTGGTGATCCAACTGCCCGAAGGCGACTTCATCACGACTATGGTTGCCGAACTTGAGGCGCAGGGAGAGGCGGCCGATCCGCAAAAGATCGCCTACCTTAAGGAACAGTTCTATCTGGATGAGCCCGTGTGGAAGCAGTACTTCCTGTGGATCGGCGGGGTGTTGCAGGGCGATTTCGGCCGCTCCATGGAGCATGACCTGCCGGTGGGCGACATTATTGGCGAAGTGTTCGTCTTCGCGGTCATCCTCAACGCCAGCGTGATCATATTCATCTATCTCGTCGCGTTCCCGATCGGCGTCTATTCCGCGACCCACCAGTATAGCTGGGGGGATCATGGACTGACGTTTATCGGTTTCATCGGCTTGGCGACACCGAACTTCCTGCTGGCGCTCATCTTAATGTTTCTGGCGAAGAAATTCTTCGGCATCTCCATGGGCGGACTGATGGACCCGGTGTTCGAGAACCAGCCCTGGACCTGGGATAAGATCGTCTCGGTGATGGAGCATCTGATCGTCCCGGGGATAGT
>JAYQGD010000241.1:0-4885 GCA_038140415.1 Rhodospirillaceae bacterium | reverse complement strand
TTATAATAGTCCTCGTCCCGCACCAGGAATTTACCCAGCACCTTCGACGTCAGCACCAGGGCAATGGATAACAAAAGGGCGAAGAAACCATAGAAGCCGAACCAGTTCTCGACGTCGAAGACGGCATTCTTTTGATAGAACAGATCGGCGACGATCAAGCCCGCGCACACGATCACCAGCGCGACAAAAATCTTGTTCACGTTTTTCAAGTCGTCCAGCCAATAGCGTTTGTCGCCTTCGGGGAGCTGTTGTTGAACCTGCTCTGGCATGTCGTTCATGGTTCGCGCTCCGATCACGACTTGACGATGGGCGAGAGGAAATTCGCCAAATCGCCCGCGTAAAAGAATAAAACAAACGTGCCAATCGCCGCGATGCAAATAGCGATTACGGATGGGAGCGGCGCCTCCTGAATGCCCGGCGACGTTGTATCTCCGGCAGATTGCGGCAGGGGCCGAAAGAAGGCTCTGCCGATAATCGGGAACAGATAAACCGCGCTTAAGATAGACGAGAGCATCCAAACCCCGACGAAAATCAGCATGTCCGCATTCGCCGCGCCCAGCATCATGTGGAACTTACTCCATGCCCCGCCCATCGGAGGCAAGCCGATCAGGCTGATCGAACCGACCAGGAAAGCCGCCATTGTGAACGGCATTTTTCGCCCGATACCGTCCAACTGGCTGACCTGGGTGAGATGATGGGCCGTGTAAATGGCGCCCGCGCAGAAGAACAGGGTGATCTTGCCGAACGCATGCATGGCGATATGCATGCCGCCGCCAATGATACTGGTGCTGGTGGCGATGGCGGCGGCCAGGACGATATAGGACAGATGGCTCACCGTGGAATAGGCGAGCCGAGCTTTTAGATTGTCTTTGCGGATTGCCACGACGGAGGCAAAGAGGAGCGTCATCGACGCGACCGCCGCCAACAGCATAGCCGCGCCCGTGCACTGGAGTGTCTCGATGCCGAAGATATAGATGATGACCTTCAGGACGGTGAACACCCCGGCTTTCACCACCGCCACCGCATGCAGCAGCGCGCTGACCGGCGTGGGCGCGACCATGGCTGCCGGCAGCCAGCGGTGGATCGGCATCAGCGCCGCTTTACCGATGCCGTACATGTAGAGAAACAAAAGAATGCCTAATACACCGCCGCTGACTTTGCCGTCGAGGATGCCGCCCTCCCGGAAGTCCAGGGTGCCGGTAGCCTGCCAGGTCCAGACAATCGCCAGCAATTGCAGCCCGATAGAGGTCGACAGCAATATGCCCATATAGGTCCGGCCCGACTTCATGGCTTCCGGCTTGCCGGAATGGGTGACCAGCGGATAGGTGCAGATGGTCAGGACTTCATAACAGATGAAAAGCGTCAGCATATTGCCGGCGAAAGCCACGCCGACGGCGCTGGCAAGCGCGATTGCGAAAAAGAAATAGAAGCGCGTCTGGTTCTTCTCGTTATTGCCGCGCATATAGCCGATGGAATAGAGGGAATTGATAATCCAGAGACCTGATGCAATAAGGCCGAACAACATGCCGAGCGGTTCGACCGTGAAGGTGATGTTGAGGCCCGGCAACAGTTCAGCCAGCGTAACACTGGGCCGTCCGCCGCCAATCACCACATGCGTGATGGAGCCGACCACCAGGAACATGCAAACCGCGGTCAGCAGGGTCATGCTCTCCCGCAGGTTTGGTTTACGCCCTGTAATCAGGATTAGAATAGAGCCGATCAGCGGCACACCCATGGCCCACAGGATGGCTTGTTCCGGCGTCATGGCGCGCCTCCCACCAGGGCCTTGGCGGCTGACATGGCGGCGCCGACGGTCAGGTCGGTGTTAACGCCGAAATAGATGTTGGACAGCACCAGCACCCACATGGCGATCAGCATGATCATCGGTGCCTCTGTGACAGCGACCGCGCCGTCGGGTCTCGGTCTGAAGTAGGCGACCTCGACAACTTTCCAGACATAGATGATGGCGAGGAGGGAGCCGATAAGCACTAGGGCTGCGGTTATCCACGACTGGGACTCAATCGCCGCGATGATCAGATACCACTTGCTGACAAAGCCGACCGTGAGCGGCACACCGATTAAACTAAAACCGGCCAGGACAAAGGCCGCCATGGTCAGCGGCATGGCTTTGCCGAGCCCGGCCATGTCGGCGATTTCTACGGACTTGATGCGGTAAAATACACACGCCATAACCAGGAACAGCGCGCCTTTCATCAGTCCGTGGTTAAAGATGTGCAGAATGCCGGCAGCGACGCCGGTCACGGTCACCAAGCTAATGCCGATCAGGATGTAACCGACCTGGGCAACACTGGAATATGCCAATAGCCGCTTGGCGTTATTCTGGAAGATGGCGACCGCCGACATGGTGATGACGGCAATCAGACTGAGCGCCAATAAGAATTCGTTGACCGGCAGCTGGTCGAACGTCGGCGCGCCCAAGACCGTATAGTAGAAGCGCAAAAAGACGTAGACGGAGACCTTGGTCGCCGTGGCAGCCAAGAAGGCTGTGACAACGGATGGCGCAAAGGCGTAGGCGTTGGGCAGCCAGACATGCACCGGGAAAAGGCCCAGCTTTAAGCCAAATCCAACGGTGATAAAGCCGACCGCGACCAAAATGGTTTTTGTGTCAGCGACCGCGGGCAGACGTTCCGCCAGGTCCGCCAAGTTCAGTGTGCCGGTCATTTGATACATCATGCCGACGCCGATCACGTAGAACGTGGCGCCAACGGTGCCCAGGATCAGATAGCGGAAAGCCGCCGTCATGGCGCGGCGGGAGTCGCCCAAACTGATCAGTACATAGGTTGAAAGAGATGAAATCTCCAGGAAGACAAACAAGTTGAACGCGTCACCGGTAATCACAATGCCCAACAGGCCGGCAAGGGTCAGCAGGTACATCGTGTAAAACAGGTACGCCCGGTCGCCAGGAATTTCCGTTTGGATGCTTTTGGGCGCGAAGAAAATGCACACCGAGCCGATGCCGGTCACCAGCACCAGCACCAGCGCTGCCAGCAAATCGACTTTATATTCGATGCCCCAGGGCGCGGCCCAATTGCCTAGTAGATACGTGATGGTGCCGGTGGCCGCGACTTGTTGCAGCAGGGTCACGGCAATTGCGAACGACACCCAGCTTACCGCCAAAGACAGAAGCCATGTCGCCTGGGTCCGCCGCAGCACCACACAGAGCGGCGCGCAGATCAGAGGCAGGACAACTTGCCAAGCGGGGAGGTGGGCGGAAATCACTTGTCTTCCTCCAACTCCAGCTTTTGGATTTCATCGTCTTCGATGGTGCCATAGGCGTCTTTGATGCGGACGATCATGGCGAGGCCAAGCGCCGTCGTGGCGATGCCGACCACAATGGCGGTCAAGATCAAGACGTGGGGCAGGGGGTTCGTGTAATTGGAAAGGCCTTCGCCGATGATCGGTGCGGTGCCGCCCTCGATGCGCGCGATGGTGATGTAGAACACAAAGACGGCCACCTGAAAAATACTGAGCCCAACCATCTTTTTGACCAGATTATCCTGGGCAATGACAATGTAGAAGCCGGCCATCATGATGACCACGACCAGCCAATAATTCCAAAGGCCGGGGAATTCCATGCTCAGTGATCCTGCCCGGCAAAGACGAAGAAAACGGTGACCATGGTGGCGCAAACGGTCATGCCGACGCCAAATTCCACGAGAATGATGCCGTAATGCTGTCCGGCGAGCGGCGTTGAGGCCAGAACATTGTAGTCCAGGTAATTACCGCCCAGCAGAATCCCTGCAACACCGGTGCCCGCATAAAGGAGAACGCCACCGGCCAGCAAAAGTCTGGTCGCCCAGGCCGGGAAGACCTTTCGGGCGGTCTCAACACCGTAGACCAGTGCGTAAAGAATAAATGCCGCGGCAAAGATTACGCCGGCTTGAAATCCGCCGCCGGGTCCAAAATCACCGTGAAACTGAACATATAGTCCGAACAGCAGGATATAGGGAATCATGAATTTGGCGACAACGCGGAGGATCGAATGTCTGCTCATACGTCCTCCTCCCGCCTGATCGGCGCAACACGATTAGATTGCCCGGGCCTCCAACGGTTGTGGCCCCGGCCCAGTAGGATCAGCACGCCGATACCGGCAGTGAAAATCACCACAACCTCGCCCAAAGTATCGAAGCTGCGATAGCTGGCAAGGACCGATGTGACAATGTTCGGCATGCCGACTTCACCCATGGAGTCATTGATAAAACGAGGCGCCACATGCTTGTTCGATGGGGCCTCCGGATCGCCGTAAAGCGGCATGTCGAGGGTTCCCCAAATAAGGAGGCCGCCGGTCACAATGACGATGAGGAGCGTGATCGGTTTCCATCCCTTGTGGGCCTTTTCGACATTTGCCGTCAGCGAAAGAGTGGCGAGCATCAGAAGTGTCGAGATACCGGCGCCCACCGCAGCTTCGGTAAACGCCACATCTACGGCCGCCAGCACCACATACAACACCGCCGCGAGCAGACTGAAAATGCCGGTCAGAATGACCACGGCGAACAGCCGGCGAATGCGGATGATGGCGAATGAAATGATCACCATGAAGGCCAGAAGAACGATGTTAATGATTTCTTCTATTGGTTCTCTCCCAGGGTGCGATCGTCTGGCCGCTGGTCTTCCTTCAGGAAGGGTTTGACGCCGCCCGCCAGTGCGGCTTTCGCCAAGGCATGAGTAGTGGTCGGATTGGCAAAAAACAAAAACAGCACGATGAGGACCAGTTTGACGGTAACCAGCGTGAACCCGGCCTGAATGATCATGCCCAATACCAAAAAGAACAGCGCCAGCGTCTCCCCGATGCTTGCGGCGTGCATGCGGGTGAAGACATCCGGCATGCGGAGAAGACCCACTGCGCTAATTAGCAGTAAGACGC
>JAYQGD010000240.1:0-4917 GCA_038140415.1 Rhodospirillaceae bacterium | reverse complement strand
CACCCCAATATTCACCCCTAAAGTCTATAGATTTGAGAAAAAATTAATCTCACTTGGGAGATTTAGAAATACATCCTCACAAAAAATATTATAAATTGTTATATAGTAAAACAATTCTCTCTTAAGGAGTAAATTAAGGAAGGTCTAGCATTGCACGCTTCCCGACTTTGACGTGATGCCTATCCGACGGTCAATCGGGAGCTTGACCAGATTTTCTAGATTTAGGCTAAATCTATATCGGCACGCTTATCGTTTGCTCGCAGAAACCTTCTAATTGGTCGAGGTCCAAATGATAATCTCCATATTTTTTTCGGATTTGTTGATTTTAAGAACTGAAAAGTCTAGCCACGGGCGGTTGATTTTTTTTTTCGCCGATTTATATCTGGCTCAGACCGAGAAACCTAAGTCGAATTTAAGATTATGATCAAGTTAGTGTTAAAAAAAGAACTTATACGACCATTTGACGCTTTCCCAAGCTTAACTCTCGCGTGCCTACTTTTGTTAAGTTCGGTTACGTTTACTCTGGTATCGCCCGCATGGGCAGGTATCAAAGAAGGTATCACCGCTCATTCTAAAGGTGACTATCTTGTATCCCTTCGCGAATTCTCGGAATTAGCCGCTCAGGGTAACGGAATTGCAAATTACTATCTTGCCTTGCATTATCATCATGGCAGAGGCGTAACTAGAAACATCAAGACGGCTGCGCAACTTTACACAAAGGCAGCCGAAAGCGGACATGCTCGAGCTCAGAATAATTTAGGTTGGTTGTATCAGACAGGCGATGGGGTAAAGCAGGACTATTCGAGGGCTGCTTATTGGTACAAACAAGCATCACCGTCACACACGCTTGCAAAAGTAAACCTCGGCTATCTATATCGTTATGGTCTTGGCGTAAAGAAAAGCAATAAAAACGCCTTTAAGCTGTACTCGGAAGCAGCAGAGCAAGGCAACGGTAGGGGACTTTTCGAGCTTGGTAGATTGTATGAGAAGGGTCGCGGAACAGAAAAGGATATAAAAAAAGCTATCAAGTTGTATAGAAAGGCTGCAATCAAGCGTTATCCGCGAGCTATGTATACATTGGGCCTCATTTATCACAAGGGGCAAGGAGTAGAACAAAATCATAAACAAGCTGAACGCTGGTACCGAATGGCGATGAATTATAGAAGCACCGCCACTGTCAACAAACCTGGCTATAAATCGGCTTACTACGGAATGGGGTTACTGTATCGAGATGGATTGGGAGTCACCAAGAGCCTCTCTCAAGCAGCAAATTATTTCAGACAGGGTAGCAAACTAAGGCATAGGGAATCAGCATACGAGCTTGCAAAATTACTGCGAGAGGGAAAAGGGGTGAAGAAGGATCTGGAGCGCGCTAAGCAGTATTTCGATTTTTCTGCTAAGCTTGGTTTCAAGCCGGCAGCAGAAGAACTAAAATCGATGAAAAAATAGCGGATTATAAATGTACAATTTTTCTTTGAAAGGTAGTATAAATCAGAAAATAAACGAAAAAAATTTATGTGAAAATCGTAAAAATGAAATATTATAAATTTATAATATTTATATTATGTTGAATAACCATTTAAATTATGGATTAAAATTTAAAACATTAATACAACAATATTATCAAATATATAAATTTATACAATGATAGACAAAAGAAGACATTCAATCGAGGAAGCTTTACAAGGCATAAGAGATGGTTCCACAATACTCGTGGGCGGATTTGGTAATGCTGGCTCTCCTATTGAACTTTTAGAAGGTATTGTGCTTCAAGGCGCCAAGGAACTCACGATCGTCTCCAATAACGCCGGCGAGGGGGAGTTCGGCCTGGCCAAGCTGATGAAAACCGGGGCCATTCGCAAGGTGATCTGTACCTATCCCAGGAGCGCCGGATCGGTGGTGTTCGAAGACTTATACGAGCAAGGCAAGATCGACCTTGAAGTCGTGCCTCAAGGCACGTTGAGCGAACGCATGCGCGCAGCCGGCGCCGGCATCGGCGGATTTTACACGCCCACTTCGGCGGGCACGCTGCTCGGCGAAGGCAAGGAAACAAGGGAATTTGACGGCCGGGTACACGTGCTGGAACAGCCCTTGAAAGGAGACGTGGCCCTTGTAAAGGCGCGTCTAGCCGACCGCTGGGGCAATCTCACCTATAATAAATCCGCCCGGAATTTTGGCCCCGTCATGGCCATGGCGGCGGAGCTGACCATCGCCCAAGTAGATGAATTTGTCGAACTTGGCGAATTGGACCCAGAGATGATTGTCACCCCCGGCCTGTTCGTGGACCGGGTGGTTGAAGTAGGATAGCGCCATGGGCACCCCCCTCACCCGCCCCCAGGTCGCGTGGCGTATCGCTCAGGACATTGCCGACGGTAACTATGTCAACTTGGGCATCGGCGCGCCGGAGATGGTCGCCAATCACATCCCGGCGGACCGGGAAATCGTTTTTCACAGCGAGAATGGTATCCTCGGCATGGGCCCGATGCCAGGCGAAGGAGATGAAGACCCGGACCTGATCAACGCCGGTAAAAAGCCGGTCACGCTTTTATCCGGGGGCGCCTATTTCAATCACTCAGATTCCTTTGCCATGATCCGGGGCGGACACCTGGACCTCTGCGTTCTGGGCGCGTTCCAGGTTTCGGCTAAGGGCGATCTGGCAAACTGGGCGACATTGGACCGGTCCAAACCGCCGGGCGTCGGGGGGGCCATGGATCTGGCGCTGGGCGCCAAGCGGGTCGCGGTGATGACCGATCACTGCACCAAGTCGGGCGAGCCCAAACTGCTGGAAGACTGCACCTATCCGCTGACCGGCGCGGGGGTGGTCGACCGGGTTTACACGGACCTCGCGGTCATAGACGTGACCGAGGACGGGTTCCTGGTCCGGGAAGTTCTAGCCGGGCTCAGCCGTAACGAGTTGCAGGCAAAAACTGGTGCTGAGTTGACGTTTTCAGAGGATTGCAACGAACTCACCGCCGCGGCTGTCTAACCCCTACTTCGGCTCCAGCACGCCGGTCGGCGCGCCCTTCTGCCAGCCGATGATCGAGTCGACCGCTCTCGGAAAATAGGCGTCGTAATTTTCCACCGTGACATAGCCCAGGTGAGGCGTCAGAACCGTGTTCGGCATGCTGCGGATCGGATGGTCAGCGGGCAGAGGCTCGTGGTTATAGACATCCAGACCGGCTCCGCCGATGGTGCCGTTCTTCAGCGCATCCAATAGCGCCGTCTCGTCAACCAGGGGGCCGCGCGACGTATTAATTATGAACGCCGTCGGTTTCATCTTGGCGAAATCGTCCGCGCCCAATATCCCGCGGCTGCGATCACTCAGCGGCATATGAAGGGTAATAAAGTCGGATTTGGCGAGGAGATCATCCTTTTCGGCGCGCTTCACCCCGGCATCGGCGGCCCGTTCATCGGTCAGGTTGGGACTCCAGGCCAGGACCTCCATGCCGAAGGCCAGACCCACTTGCGCCACCGGCCTGCCGAGCCGGCCGAGCCCAATGATACCGAGGGTCCGGCCTTTGAGGCTTAAGCCCACACTGGTTTGCCAGCGCCCTTCCCGGACATTGCGTTCTTCTAGCGGGATGTTTCTGGCTAGACTGATGATCAGGCCCCAGGTGAGCTCCGGCGTGGGATGGCCTAAGGACGGCGAGCCGCAGACCGTAATACCGCGCGCGTTGGCAGCGGCGATGTCGATGGAATTGTTATACATGCCGTTGGTGATCAGTAGCTTCAGGTTGGGAAGCTTCTCTAGTAGCGCATCGGGAAACGGCGTCCGCTCCCGGTTGACCACCACCACGTCATAGCCCAGTAGCCTGGCGGCCACGGCATCTTCGTCTTCCAGATGGTCGTTGTAGACATCAACCGAGGCATCCACTGAGCCCCAGTCGGCCATTTCCAGCGCCACATTTTGATAGTCATCGATAATCGCCACTTTTGTCATAGCTGAGCCTCCGGGTGACTTTTACGCTTTAACCGCCGCTTTAAACGATGTGTTCAGTTCCGTCCAGGGTCTCCACCGCGCACCGGTGGAACATTTGGTGCTGACTCGGTCGATCGATCCCCCATCGACAACGATGTCATCCACGTTTTCATTCAATACAAACGGTTTTGCGGGTGGCCTCGAGGCGGCCCCAAAGATCACAATCCTCCATTAAGGCTATGAGCCGGCCTCCGACGATTTTATCAAGCACGCTGCGGCAGAGCAAAATCCCGGAATCCCGATAGTAAAGCCCGCGCCGCCTGATCCAGGCTTAAAAACCAGTAAGCCAGCGGCTGGACCCACTATCAACGTCGGAATACAGGTAAAAGTTACCGCCGGCAATCTTTGGGTCGGTCATGTCCTTCGTGATGGCGCTTAGCCCACCTATTGGAAAGAGGAGGTCCGTATGCAGGAAGAGTACGATATCTTCGGTTGCCATTTCCGCGCCGGCCGCCAACGGTATTCCCCGCCCCCAGCCACTTGGTATAATGGTTACGCTAGCGCCCGTGGGAATAGATGGCGTGTCATCCGTGCTACCAGCATCGACGACAGTGAATTCGGATAATTCCGCTTCAATCAGCAGCCGCGCTAGGATAACCGGCAAACGCCGGGCCTCGTTGTAGACAGGAATGACGATAGAGATCATGCCCACGTCTGTATCGGTTTTTTGGGAAGGGGGCCATTTAACAAGCAGTATGTGGGAACGACACTGCCGAGATAACCCCGCGGCAACGTCAAAGCGGAGGAGACGTGCCCGGCAGCGGCCGTCGCCACCGCGGGTAGGAGAGGCTGACGCCGACGACCGTCGTATCTCGCCTCTTGGCAATTATGAAACCACCCCAATTCTCGGTCGTAAAATACTAGAAAATATAATTTTTTTCTAATTTGTCGAAATATTAATAGAATTACGAGTCTGGATTTGTTGTTAGTTTTCAGGG
>JAYQGD010000239.1:0-4922 GCA_038140415.1 Rhodospirillaceae bacterium | reverse complement strand
CAGGAGCTGGAAAAACCGCACAACCGACTCCCCGGCTTTGAGGCCGTTCACCAGTTTCACTACACCCACGGCGAGGCCTGCGGCCTGATTACCCGCTGGACCAGCCGCGAGGAAGAGGAGTTCGGTTTCAAAGTGCTGGAACCCTATACCTCCGAATATGCCGAGAGCCTGGGCGGCGGTGATTTCTCCACCTACCAGTTCGAATACCAGCAGTAGACCCGGCCTTCTCTCCCATTTTTCTGCTTGAGTGAGGCACGCATCTGAGCGAATCCTCACCCGTGAGTGATTCAGACCCAACAGCACCCGATGACGGTTGGCCGGCTGACGTGCAGGCGCGGCTCATCCTGGCCCAGCGGTATACCGAGACCGGGTTCCACCGGGAGGCGGCGGAGACCTATGAGGATATCTCCTCAGCGGGCGGGTTGAGCGAGACGCAGCGGGGCCGGATGTTCTGGGAGGCCGGGCGCGCCTATCGCCAGGCGGGTGATCCCGCCAGAGCCGCTCTCTGTTTGGGACAGGCGGCTCTTCACTATCCGGCGGAAACCGGACTTCGCCTGGAATTGGGGGCGGCGAGCCGGGACGCCCGCGACCTGGAAACCGCCGCCTCCGCCTTCGAAAGTGTCCTCGAAATTGATCCGGCCCATCGTGGCGCGCGGTATGGATTGGCGGAGGCCTATGGCCTGTTGAACCGACCGGAAGATTGCGCGCGGGTGTTCATGGAGATCGAGGAACCTGCGGCCGGCGAGAGTTTTCTAGCGGCCCGGGTCTGGTTCCAGCGGTCGATGCGGCATCTCGGGCGGACGGATGAGCTGGTGACCTGGCTGGACAAGCGGGCAGCTGATCACCCGGCGTCCTTTATCCAAGGGGTGGCGGAAATTGGTGGCCGACAGTCGCTGATGCTGGTTACCCTGCCCCGGTCCGGCAGCGTCTATCTGTGGCGGACCCTGGCCGAAGGATTGGGGTTGCCCATGGTGCGGACGTCCTTGTCTGATTTTCCGGACGACCATTTGGTGCCGGCGCAGCTTGGTTATCTGACCGAACACGGCGGCATGTCGCAGGAGCATCTGGACGCCAAGCCGGAGACTGTGACGAGGTTGAAAGACGTGGGCCTGACGCCGGTGGTAAACGTCCGCGATCCCCGTCAGGCGATGATCTCCTGGCTGCACTACCTGGACGCGGAATTTCAGACCCATGGCCGGAAGATGTTCTTTCAGGACACGCCGGAAAATTGGGCGGCGTTCTCCTTTGAAGAAAAGGCGGACTGGTGCGTGGACAATCATTTGCCGAAACTGGTGAGCTGGATCGACGGCTGGCTTGCCGCCGAAGAGCACCTGCCGGGCCTGCTGTTCACCACGTTTGAGGATATGAAAGCGGACGAGAGCGGGTTCTTTGACCGGCTGCTGGACCATTGGGGGATTGAGCCGGCGGCCTTCTCTCATCCCCATCTGGATGAGGCGACGCGGCGCGAAACGGCGAATTTCCGCAGCGGACAAACCGACGAGTGGGTCGCGGCCTTTTCAGATGACCAGAAGGCTCGGGCTTCCGCCATCATCCCGGCGGCCATGAAATCCCGGTTCAGCTGGATCGACTAAGCGCCACTGTCGGGATAAGCTGCCTCTAAAATGACTGATGCCTTGAACCGCCCTGACTACCGGCCCTATCTGCCGGACCAGTATCCTTCCGGCATGACCGCCGAGGCGCATACGGCCGATCGCATTGACCGGCCGCGCTTGCAAGGGCTGATCAACCTGTGGAAGGAACTGTCGGCGGATCCGTTCAAGGGCATCACTGCGACCGGCGAGGTGATGCCCGGTCTATTCTCTATCCGGGGCGAAAACGCGCCGTCGGCCGCCATGGCGGACGCCGCCGGTAAACTTCTCTCTGCGATGACAGCCGAACAGCGGGAGATCGGCCATTTCCCCATCGAGTCCGGCATGTGGCAGCAGTGGCAAAACACGGAGCTGCTGCTGGAAAGCCACGGGCTGCGGCTGGACGGCAACGGGGGGTCCGTCAGAGGCGAGATCATGAACGTGGTCAAGGCGAGCCTCAGCGAGATCGGCTATGAGCGTACGTTAGGCGTGATGCGGCTCAACGGCTTTCTGGGGGAGCTCATCAGCTATGCAGGCGTGCTCGGTGAATGGAGTTTTAAGTTCTGCCTGTTCGGGAAACCGTCAACGGAGGAGCCCTGGGGCTGGCAACTGTTCGGCCATCATCTTTGCGTCAGTTGCTTCGTCTTCAAGGATCAGATGGTGCTGACCCCATCGTTCTTCGGGGCCGAGCCGGCTTTCGCTGATCAGGGACCTCATAATGGCCTCAGCCTGTTCGAAGATGAGGAACGGATCGGGCTCGAGTTGATGCGCGGGCTCTCTCCGGACAAGCGGGACCGGGCCATCGTCTATCAGTCGGTGATGGGCGGAGATTTGCCGGAAGGCCGCTGGCACTATGCGGATCACTTGCATATGGGCGGCGCTCATCAGGACAACCGGATCGTTCCTTACGAAGGGTTGAAAGCGGCCGACATGTCCAAGGGGGAACAGCAGCGGTTGTTGGATTTAACCGAAGCCTATCTGAATATTCTCCCCGCCGGGCCTTTGGCGGCGAAGATGGGCGATGTGGAGCGGCACTTGGCCGACACCCATTTCTGCTGGATCGGCGGCACAGGAGAGGCGGACGCTTTTTACTATCGCATCCAAAGCCCGGTGGCGTTTATCGAGTTTGATCTGCACACGGGCGTGTTCCTGACCAATAAAGAGCCGCAGAAATTTCACGTCCACACGATCATCCGCACGCCCAACGGCAACGATTACGGCATTGATCTGTTACGCCGGCACTATTCGGAGTCCGGCCATCATCACGATCACGATTAAGGCCAGCGCCTAGCTGAAATAGCCGATGGTGTTGGCGTGGGCGGAGAGAATGCCCGGCACCCGTTCCGGCGCGCCGCGGCCCCAGCCGCATTCCGTCGCCACACCGTCGACCCGGCAATGGGCTTGCGCAAGCCCCAGCCGCGTCTTGTTGCCGTCATCATCGCCATCGTGCACCAGGCCCAGATAGAACTCGGTCACCTCCGGCAGGTTCAAGGCGTCTAACGGTTGGTAATAGGCGTCGTCGGTGCGGTCTTTCGGCACCGGGATATGGATGAACTGCACCGGCCGTTTGACGTGATCGACAATGCCCTGGGAAATTTCCGCCAGGATCGCCGCGTCTTTCGGTTGGATCACATGCTCGTCCATCGGGCTGCCGTAGCAGAGATGGTAGCCCACCTCGACATCCGCGGGTACGGCATCACCGATCCGGCCGAATTGTTCGAACGCCTCTTGCTTATAATCGTCTGGCCGGGCGAGATAATAGTCCTCGAACACCAGGACTTCCTGGCAGATGTCCCACTGGATCGCCAGTTTATCGTGCGGAATGGCGGCGGCGATCCTGTCCAGATCGGCGAGCAGGGACTTCTCGAAAATACGCAGGAAATTAGGCCGGTGCGCCGGGGAGCAATAGTTATAGGTCGGCGCCAGGGGGCTCGGCAGGCTGACCTGAAACCGAACGCCCGCCGGTATTTTCCCCGCGGCCTGCATCTTCTCGAACTCGGCAAAGGAGGCGATGGCGTCGTCGGCATATCCGGCGTCGAAGCTGACGCTCTCTACATCCGTGCCGTCGGTCAGACGGATCAGCGGATATTCCCGGACCACTTTGCCGTCCCACTGCTTGAATTGAAACGGCGGGATAGAATCGTCGGGTTCCATGTTGGGGTGATCGGCGAGGCGGCGTTGAATCTGCGCGATCCAGCCTTTGCGGCTGCCGGTCTCGCCATCGGGCAGGCGGCACAAGTGTTCGCCGACAGCGGCGCTCACTTGGGTGAAGACTTCTTCCGCCGTGTTCAGCGGCACGCTGCCGACCAGATGGACCTTGGGTCCGGATGAGGAGTCAGTCATAAAAGTCTTCTCCCTTTATCTCGTCGCCGGTTATTCGTCGTAGGTGACCAGGGTGTCGCACGGAATGTCCAAATTGTCCCGGCCGTTCAGGAAGCTCAGTTCCACGATGCAGGCGCTGCCGACAACATCGGCGCCGACTTTCCTGAACAATTCCACAGCCGCATTCAGCGTGCCGCCCGTGGCCAAAAGGTCATCCAGGATGACCACGCGTTGGCCCGGCTGGATGGCGTCGGCCTGGATTTCGATTGTGTCGGTGCCGTATTCCAAATCGTATTCGTGGCTGACGGTTTCACCGGGCAGTTTGCCCTGTTTGCGGGCCATGATGAATCCCAGACCCAGTTTCAGCGCTAACGGCGCAGCGACCAGGAATCCCCGGGACTCGATCCCGGCCAGCACGTCCGGCTGATGCCGGCTGACAATCTTGGCTAGCCGCCCCATGGTGACCTGCCACGCGTCCGGGTGAGCGCAAAGCGTGGAAATGTCATAGAACAGGATTCCGGGCTTCGGAAAATCGGGAATGCTACGAATATGGTCTTTGATGTCCATGGAGATAACAGCCTTTTGATGGTCCCTCGAAATTGTGCCGCATCCTAGCTTTTTGTGTCACGGCGGGCAATCGCACGACGGCCGGACCGCCGTCCGGGGAAGGATCGCCAGGGAATTCCCCAGGGAATTCCCTTGTCGTATCGGTTTATGCTGATCTAGGCTGAATGAGAGGTGGAAATCGTTTTGTCCGGGCTGGCTAATCCGGTCGAGTAAAAGGAGCATCGCGCCATGAAGTTTTCCAGAACAATCGCCCTGGGGCTGAGTATCTCGGCCGCAATTTTGCTGGCCGGCGCTGGAACGGCTGATGCCCAAAAACAGCGGGTCATCGAGATTGGTAGGGGCGGGCCCACCGGCGTTTACTTTGCCGCCGGCAATGCTATTTGCAAGGCGGTGAAAGCCAAGGTCAAGCCGTTCAAGAGTAAGGGCCAGATGATGGGTTTACGC
>JAYQGD010000238.1:0-4934 GCA_038140415.1 Rhodospirillaceae bacterium | reverse complement strand
TCGCCTTTTGGAGCGTCGGGCTCAGCCTGCCCTTCGGCATCGCGGTGGCGTGGCTGCTCGCGCGCAAGACCTTCCCTGGAAGGGTTCTGTTGGACGGTCTCGTACACCTGCCGCTCGTGGTGCCGCCGGTCGTCGTCGGGTACCTGTTGCTCGTGCTGCTGGGCCGCCAAGGCCCCATCGGCGCGTGGCTCTATGACTGGTTTGGCATTTCAGTCATCTTCACATGGAAAGGTGCAGCTGTGGCCTCCGCCGTGATGGCGTTCCCGCTGATGGTGCGCGCGATCCGCCTCTCCATCGAGGCAGTGGACCGGGGGCTGGAAGACGCCGCCGCCACGCTCGGCGCGCCGCCTCTGCAAGTCTTCGGCACCATTACCCTGCCGCTCATCATGCCCGGCATTCTCACCGGGGTAATCCTGGCGTTCGCCCGAAGCCTGGGCGAATTCGGCGCAACCATCACCTTTGTCTCCAACATTCCGGGGGAAACCAGAACCCTGCCCCTGGCGCTGTTTACTCAAGTGCAAACACCTGGCAGCGAAAACAATGCGCTGAGGCTCGTTATCATCTCCGTCGTCCTCGCGCTCGCCGCACTGATCATCTCTGAACTGGTCTCCCGCCGCCTTGTTCGCCGGCAAGGCGGTGATACATGATAGAGGTTCAGCTTCAGCGCCAGTTGCCCGGCTTCACCTTGGATGCCGCGTTCACCGGCAGTGCGGACGGGATTACCGCGATCTTCGGCCGGTCCGGCGCGGGCAAATCGTCGATCATCAACGCCATTGCCGGGCTCTTCCCCCTGGATCAAGGCTCCATCCGCATCGGCGACCGTCCGATCTACGACAGCAGCGCAGGCGTTAACATTCCCGTTCATCAACGGCGTGTGGGCTATGTCTTTCAGGAAGGCCGGTTGTTTCCTCACCTGAACGTGCAACGGAACCTGCTGTATGGCGCGAACTTCGGGCCGGCGGACGGCCGCATCATCGAGATCGAAGAAGTCGTGCGCCTGCTGGAGATCGGTCATCTTCTGGATCGCCGGCCTGCCGGCCTTTCCGGTGGCGAGAAGCAGCGGGTCGCCATCGGCAGAGCACTCCTCTCCCGGCCGGAACTCCTTCTCATGGACGAGCCCTTGTCGTCTCTGGACGGCGCCTTGCGGGCCGGCATCCTGCCTCTGATCGAACGGGTTCGCGATGAATTGGGCGTCCCAATACTCTATGTGAGCCATGCCCTGGATGAGGTGATCCGGCTCGCTGACCACATGGTGGTTGTTGAAAACGGAGCCGTCGCCGGTGAGGGCCCTGTCGCCGACCTCATGAGCCGGCTGGATATCAGCCCCCTCTCCTCGCTGCCGGATGCGGGCGCGGTCATCGACGCCACATATCAAAACTATGACAGTGAATTTGACCTCGGGGAACTCAGGTTCGCCGGCGGCACGATCCGAATCGCCGGTCTGCACAGCACACCGGGCACCGCCCTTCGGGCGCACATTCGGGCACGTGACGTCTCGCTCATGTTGGATAAGCCCAAGGACACCAGCGTGCTCAATGTGTTTGCCGGGACGATCACGGAAATTCGGGATACGGAGGGACCGCAGCTCGATTTGCTCTTAGACGTAGGCGCGCCGCTGATCGCGCGGATCACCCGCAAGTCCGTTCACGAACTTGGGCTCACACCGGGCAAGCAGGTTTATGCGCTGGTGAAGGCTGTCGCCATCGACCGGCGCAGCTTGGGCGGATCGGAATAAAGCCGGGCGGTTTAAGGTTTTTTCTTGAACATGTCGGCGATGGATTCGCCAAGGGGGCGGAACGCCAGCAGCTCGCGCGACGCGGTGGTTACATCAATCCGGCCGTCGGCCAATAAATAACGTTCCTTGATGACCGGCCAGATGCCTTCGGCGATCACCGTGGCGTCGACCGGCACGGCGATGCTGAGATGGCGGCAGTAATCGCCCAGAAGATTTTCGTCTTCAAGGTCAACCAGCGTGTTGAACAACCACTCTTCGTTTTCGGGATGACTGTTGGTGTCGGTCATATGGACAAGGTCGGGAGGAAGTCCCCCAAGTCAAGACTTGAAGCGGATATTGTTCATCAGGTCGAGGAGATAGTTCCGCATTTCGCCCTGGGTGCCGATCCGATTCTCCCAGCAGGCGCCGACAAAAACCGAATGGGTTTTGATCGTGGCCGAGGTTGAGAACTCTCCCGGCTTGAAGTACATTTTCGCGTTACCACACACACCGAACTTATTGCCCCGAACCTCATAGTAGTATTCTCCGTAAGGGCTGCGGGTTTTAATCACGTGTCCCGGTGCAGCGCGCATTTCCATCACCACCATGCCCTTCGCGCTGGAAAAGGCGCGGGCCAAAGATTCCGCCTCGTCAAATACCCGAAAGGATTTTCCGCGCGGCAACCGCTCGTAGATGATCGTGCCGTACTCGATCTTGAGTTGCTCCACATACTTCTCGTCATCCTCGACGCGATAGAAGCGGCGCAGAAACTTGGTATCCCCTTTGAAGGAGATTTCGGACTCATATGGCTGGATTTCCGCTCGTTTCCAGCGCTGGGCCGAACTGTCCGTCGCGGAGACGAAAATACCGAGACAGAAAACAGCGAGCAGGGTTAGGAATTTAAACTTCATGAGCAATCAATACTATCGAACCAAACCGGTTTGATAAACATCTCCGAACAAAGTACACACCAATACCATAACATAAAATGCTCCACGGAACTGTTAACGGCCCCACAGATGACCTTTCAAGTAGATATTTTCAAAGAAATTCAATTGGTTAGGGTCAAGCATTTTGACAAGTTCATCATTGAAGACGTTCAAAGTTCATTCCGGGAGGTCTTCGATAACCCCGAGTTTGAGCCCGGCTTTAACTTTCTCCGGGACTGCCGGGAGACAAGCTTGCCGGAGGAATGGACGTTTCCGCGGATGGTTCATATCAGCACCCCCATGATGATTGAAAATGTGCCAAAAATGGGGCGATGTAAGATTGCCTGGTTGGTGAAGTCTCAACTCGACTACGGAATCATCAACCAAGCGCGGCTGGTGCTTGAAACACAAACACCCGATATGGACAGACGACCATTCTATTCCTTGGAAGACGCCTACACATTCTTAGACGTCCCGGAAGATAAACGGCCGACGCCGTAAAAACCGGCGCGAACAGGAGGCATAAAATGAACACCATCACTGCCAAAGACCTCAAGACGCGGATCACCAGTGGTGAAGAGCTCGCCATTCTCGACGTTCGTGAGGAAGGCGTCTATTCCGAAGGGCATTTGCTCTACGCCTCCTCCCTGCCCCTCAGCAAGCTGGAACCGTCGATCTTCCAACTTGTGCCCCGGAAGAGCGCGCCGATTGTCTTGTGTGATGACGGCGATGGCCTGTCGGAACGGGCTGCGGAACGCCTTGGCGAGTTCGGCTACACCGACGTCGCCGCGCTGGAAAACGGCATGCAGGGCTGGCGCGACGCGGATCATGAGGTCTTCAGCGGCGTCAACGTTCCCAGTAAGGCGTTCGGCGAGATCGTCGAGCACGAGCAGCACACACCTAATATTTCCGCCGAAGAACTCAAGGCCAAGCTTGATGCCGGCGACGACCTGGTGGTCCTGGACAGCCGCCCGTTTGACGAATATCACCGGATGAACATCCCGACGGGTCTTGATGTTCCGGGCGCAGAACTGGTGCATCGGGTGCATGACGCCGCCCCCTCCCCGGACACGCTGGTGGTAGTCAATTGCGCCGGGCGGACGCGCTCCATCATCGGGGCGCAGTCCCTGATCAACGCCGGTATTCCCAACAAAGTCATGGCCCTTAAGAACGGCACCATGGGCTGGAACCTGGCCGGCTATGACCTGGAACACTGCAGTGATCGCCGCATGCTGACTTCGACCGAGGCGGGAACGGCCAAGGCCATGGAAGCCGCCCGGCGCGTGGCGGAGAAATATGGCGTGCGGATCATCAGCATGGATGAGCTGGCCGCCTGGCAACAGGAGACGGATCAGCGCACTATCTACCTATTTGATATTCGCAATCCGGAAGAATACGAGGCGGGGCATCTGCCCGGCTCCGTCTGGGCGCCGGGCGGCCAGTTGGTCCAGGGTACCGACAAATACGCCCCCGTCCGCAATGCCCGGGTTGTCCTGATCGACGACAACGGCGTGCGCGCCACGATGACGGCGCACTGGCTGATCCAGATGGGCTGGAACGACGCCGTGGTTCTCAAAGGTGGTTTGGACGGCGGCAATTTGGAGACCGGGAAACACCAGCCCGTGGTTGCCGGTCTGGACAGCGCCAACGCGGACGCGATTTCCGCCGCCGATCTAAAAGCCTTGTTGCCCGACGGCGCCACGGTTCTGGATTTCGGCCGCAGCCTGGACTTTAAGGCCGGACACATTCCCGGCGCGTGGTTCGGCGTCCGCTCCCGGCTCAAAACGGCGTTGGAAAATGCGGACATTACGGGAGAGTTGGTCACCACCTCCGATGACGGAATCCTGGCTCGGTTTGCCGCCGCAGAGGCCTCGGCCCTGCTGGGTCAACCGGTGCGGTACCTGGACGGCGGAACGAACGCCTGGCAAGCGGCGGGATATGATCTGGAAGACGGCGACGGCCGGCAGGCGGACGAGATGAACGATATGTTCCTCCGCCCCTACGACCGGGCCAGCGGCATCGAACAGGCCATGAACGACTATCTGACTTGGGAGATTGAACTGGTCAACCAACTCGAACGGGACGGCACGACGAACTTCCGCCTGTTTAACTAGTCAACCGCCCAAAGAATGATCCAGGTACTCAGGTATTTCCTTCGCCTGACGTGAAGTTTCGATAGACAGAATCGGAATTCCGCGCATAATCCCGCGCTCACAATTAAAAACCGGCCTCCAATGCGGGGCCATATATAACAGCCCCAAGCGTAAAGAAATCATATGTCACTACACGTC
>JAYQGD010000237.1:0-4950 GCA_038140415.1 Rhodospirillaceae bacterium | reverse complement strand
CTCTAGGAGTTTGGTGATGGGACGATCATTGCGGCGGTTGACCGCCCTATCCGGCTTAACGGCTGCCTTGGTGGCTGCAAGTTCCGGATCCCTGGCACAAAGCATTGAACGAGCCAATCTTGTTCAGCTCGCAGCGGTTCAAAATCCGGCGACGGCGGGGCCCATGGTCACAGATGTCCGGGTCGGTAAACATCCGGACAAAACCCGGGTCGTGCTCGACGTCTCCCAACCCACCGATGTGCGATATAACGTCTCGGCGGACGGCACCGCCGTGTTCATCGACCTGCCCACGGTGAATTGGTCAGCCAAGCCTTTCTCCGCCCGCAACGCCAAAGGGCATGTGATCGAATACACGTTTTCAAAGGAAGGCGCAGGGGGCCGGCTGAGCATCCTGACCAGCGGCCCGGTGCGCATCAACAAGCCGTTCTTTGTCACGCCCGGCGGCAACCGGGGACACCGCATCGTCATCGACATGATGACCACGACCATCGTCGAACCAACTGGCGGCACGTTCCAGCAGGCAAGCACATTTACCCCGATCTCCATGAAGACGTATGAGCCGGGCGGGCTGATGATCGCCTCGACGGCTAATATTGGTGCGCCGGCAAGCGATCCGAGCCTTGAGCCGGAAGCGATTGTCGCCGTCCGGGCCGAAGAGGAACTGGCGCAGATGCGGGCGCCGAATACACAGCCGATGCAACAGCCCGCGCCGATGACGTCACAGCAACAAATGCAGCCACAATTGGCGCCTCAGCAGATGCAGCCGCGTCAACAGCCGAGCATCCTCGGTTTTCAGAATATTTACCTTAAAGGCGGCCTGGGCATCAGCGTCGTTCCAGAACTGAACAGTACCGGCAGCGGCAACGAAAACGCCATGGAGTTCGATCCCGGCTTCCTGTTCAACGGTGGATTGGGTATCGACCTGGAGAACGGGTTTCGGATTGAAGGCGAAATGAACTATGCCTTTACCAATCTGAGTAAGATTACCGGAACCGGTAGCGGCAATTCCTTCAGCACAACAACGACCGACGGCGATTTGTCCATCCTGTCCTTCATGGCAAACCTCGCCTATGATTTCCCCGGGCAGAATGGCTTTACGCCCTTCCTTATGGGTGGCGTCGGACTGGCCACCATGTTCGCAAATGACCTGACCGCCGACAGCACCACCTTCGCGGACAGCAGCGATTGGGTTTTCGGCATGCAAGCCGGCGCCGGCGTCTCCTACAAGCTGGATGAGCTCACAACACTGGAAGCGCTGTACAAGTATTTCGAGACCCAAGACCCGGAGTTCGGCGATCAGCGAGGCATCCCATATGAGTCCCAATACTCCAGCCATAGCTTCATCCTGGGCGCCCGCCTCAAGTTCTAGCCAACTTGGCCGTGACAGCGGGGGACGGGGTCTGCTAGCGTAGCCCTCGAAGCCCCAGCCCTACCCTAAATCAGAGTATCCACATGAACCCAGCCGGGCCCTCCTCTGCATTGACGTCCCGGCCGTTCTTGCTGGCCGCCGGATTAACGGTGTTCAGCAATCTTGTGTTCATCTCATCCCACGGGATCGTGCGGCATGTCGGGACCGACCTTCATCCGTTCCAGATCGCTTTTTTCTCAAACCTTTTCTCGGCGGTGTTTTATGTCCCCATCCTGCTGAAAAGTAATTTTCAGATTCTACGGACGGAGAAACTAAAGACCCATTTCGTACGCGCCTGTTTCAACGCAGCCGCCCTGACCACATGGTATGCCGCCCTCGCCCTGACGATGCTGGCGGACGCGACCGCCTTGGGGCTGACCGGCCCCCTGTTTGTCACCATCGGCGCGGTGATATTCTTGGGAGAGGCCATTCGCGGGCGCAGACTAACCGCGCTCATCATCGGCGCCATTGGGGCATTGGTCATTATCCGGCCGGGCTTCGAAGAGATCAGTGTCGGTTTTGTTTTGGTTCTCCTCTCTGCCGCTTTTGCCGCCGGCACCAAGATCATGGCCAAACATCTGCGCAATACGGACAGCGCCATCACCTGCAGCGCTTATGTCGCCATTCTGCAAACCCCGATTACATTCGTTTTCGCCATCTTCGTTTGGGAAACCCCGACGATGGCTCAGCTTGCCTGGATGTTTGGCGTCGGCATGTGCGCGGCCGTTGCGCAGCTCACCATGGTGCAGGCCTATAGTTACGCGGACGTCAGCGCGCTGGAACCGTTTGTCTTCACCCGGCTGATCTGGGCCGCCTCCATCGGCTGGCTCGCGTTCGGCGAGTTTCCGGCCTTCTGGACGTGGGTCGGTGCGGCCATCATTGTCGCGGCGTCTACCTATATCGCCCAACGGGAAGCGGCTGTGCAGCGAACCTTACCGCCGGACCGGTCCACAACCGGCATTTGAACATCGGCCGGCGCCGCTTAAAAAATTTGTGCTGGCAACCACCGTAAGCGAAAGGATAAGGTGGTTCATCAGACGCACCATGACTCATCGGACATCATTATGGCAGGCATAGAAAAAGCCAACGGCCACCGGCCGAGCGGCCTTCTACATCTTCTCGACCCATCTCTAAAACTAGCGCCTCACCCCAAGCAGGAAGAATACAAATTCGACCTGGACACGGCGCTCTCGTCGGTCGTCAGGCTGGCGGCCGAAGTGCCCGAGGATGCGTTCAGCGCCCGCACGTTGGGCACCGAAAGGCAAGGCAACGCCGTCTTACTGAACGATGACGGCATGCTGCTGACCATCGGTTATCTGGTGGTGGATGCGCATACGATTGTCCTGAACGCCCATGGCGGGCAGACGGTGAATGCCGAACTTGTCGGCTATAACCACGAATCCGGCATGGCGATTATTCACGCGCTGTCGCCGTTGGACATTCCGGCGATGCAACCGGGCACGGCGGAGGATTTGAAAGAATCCGACACGGTGATCATTGCGCCCTACGGCGGCGTCGATCACGCGATCAACGCGGTCGTGGTTTCCCGCCGGGAATTCGCCGGCTCCTGGGAATATATGCTCGACAGCGCCATCTTCACCGCGCCCATTCATCCGAATTGGTCCGGCGCGGCCCTGATCCGCCAGGACGGCACCCTCTGCGGTGTCGGCTCCCTCTGGGTCAATAACGCGGAAGAAGACCGGAGCGATAGTCCCGGCAACATGTTTGTCCCCATCGATCTTTTAAAGCCGATCTACGACGATCTGGTCTCTACAGGCTTTGCCCAGGTGCCCCACCGCCCCTGGCTCGGCATGTATACGGCGGAAGCCATGGGCCGGCTCTTTGTCTCGGGCATCATTGATGACGGGCCGGCGGACGTTGCCGGCGTGGAAGCCGGTGATCTGATTGCCGGCATCGAGGACGAGAACGTCCACACCCTGCCGGAGTTGTATCGCAAGCTCTGGTCCGTCGGCGAAGTGGGGGTCGAGGTTACCTTGAACCTCCGGCGTGACGGCGAAGACATCGACGTCACGGTCACCTCCGACAGCCGTTACAGCTTTATGGAAAAGCGCCGCCGGCACTGAGGGCTCTCCCTCCCAAACTTACTTTCCTCTGGCATTCGATCAGAGCAACCTGTATTGCTCTCCGCCGGCTTCGGCCCTGTTTGACGACAAATCAATTAAGCCACGACCCATGAACGCCCTGACCCAACACATCGAAAACCGGCGGACTTTTGCCATCATCTCTCACCCGGATGCGGGCAAAACCACGCTGACCGAGAAGCTGCTGCTGTTCGGCGGCGCTATTCAGATGGCCGGCGCGGTGAAAGCCCGGGGCGATGCGCGGCGGGCCCATTCCGATTGGATGAAGGTCGAGCGCGAACGCGGTATTTCCGTCGCCTCGTCGGTCATGACCTATGACTATGACGGCCGCACGTTCAATCTGCTGGACACGCCCGGCCACGAGGACTTCAGCGAGGACACCTACCGCACGCTCACGGCTGTGGACTCGGCCGTCATGGTCATCGATGCCGCCAAAGGCATCGAGCAGCAGACCCGGAAATTGTTCGAGGTCTGCCGGCTCCGCGATGTGCCGATCATCACCTTTATCAACAAGCTGGACCGGGAAAGCCGGGACCCGTTTGAGCTTTTGGACGAAATTGAACAAACCCTGGCCCTCGACGTAACGCCGGCAAGCTGGCCCATCGGCATGGGCCGGGATTTCAAGGGCTGCTACGACATTCTCGGTGACCGGCTGATTCTCATGCCGAAAGGCCATGCCACCGGCAGCGTCGATGGCTCCGAAGCGGAGGTCATTAGTTTCAACGGGCTGGACGATCCCGGACTCGACGACGCTCTGGGCGCCGATGTCGCCGCCAAGCTCCGCGAAGATGTCGAGATGGCCAAGGGCCTCTGTCCCGAGTTCGACCTGGAGTCCTATCGCGCCGGACACCTAAGCCCGGTATTCTTCGGCAGCGCCATCAACAATTTCGGTGTTCGGGAATTGCTGGACGGGATCGCCGGGATGGCGCCCTCTCCTCGGCCGCACAAATCCGATAGCCGGGAAATCACCCCGGACGAAGACAAAGTCAGCGGCTTTGTCTTTAAGATACAAGCCAACATGGACCCCAAGCATCGGGACCGGATCGCGTTCTTCCGGCTGTCATCGGGGCACTTCAAACGAGGCATGAAGCTGCATCATGTGCGAAGCGGCAAAGCCATCAACCTGCACAATCCGGTGCTGTTCCTGGCCCAGGACCGGGAAACGGCGGAAGAAGCCTGGGCCGGCGATATTATCGGCATCCCGAACCACGGCAATTTGCGCATCGGCGACACGCTGACCGAAGGGGAAGAACTTATTTTCTCCGGCATTCCGAGCTTTGCGCCGGAACTATTGCAGACCGTGCGCCCCGAAGACCCGATGCGGGCCAAGCATCTGGGCCGGGCGTTGCAGCAAATGGCGGAGGAAGGCGCGGCCAGTGTGTTTAAGCCCCGGATCGGATCGGACTGGATCGTCGGCGTGGTCGGCGGGCTGCAGTTTGA
>JAYQGD010000236.1:0-4956 GCA_038140415.1 Rhodospirillaceae bacterium | reverse complement strand
CCTGTGACCTTCGGCTTCGGAGGCCGACACTCTATCCAGCTGAGCTACGGGCGCTGACGGCAAACCGCCGTGTTTGAGGGCGCGCACCATACTGCACGGCGCTATGCGCGTAAAGTTTTTAGACGCTCACGGAGATTTCGCCGCGACCCCCACCCACGCCAGGATATCCCGCCACACGGTTTCCGCCTGCAGATCCCGCAACAGCATGTGATAGCCGGTGTCATAGCGCTTCAGCGTGCGCTTGTCTTTTGACGCGGCGGGCAGGCGGGCCAGCATCATCTCCGTCGGCTTGGCTTTGATCACCTCATCCTTGTTGCCGTAGAGGATGAGCGCCTTGGTCTCCAGCCGTTCGGCCGCGGCCAGCGCATCATCCATCAAATTCACCAGTCCCCAGATCGCATCGACCCGGGTCTCTTTTATGATCAGCGGGTCGCGGCCCAACGCGCGCAGCATCGGCACGTTGTCCGACGGTTTGATGTTGAGCCCCCTCCCCGACAGTTTCAGCCACGGCAGGGAGTGGGAGGTGAGCGCCAGGGCCCAGCGCTGATAGAAGGGCATGGTGGCCCGGCCCCAGACGGCGGGCGCGGCCAGGATGATCCCGTCCACATCGGGCTTCGGCGCGGACGTCACCGCGGTCATGATCACCGCGCCGCCCATGCTGGAGCCCAACAGATACAACGGCACACCGAGATGGCGGGCCCGCAGGAGCCCGACCGCCGTACGCACGTCATCGGCGAGCGCTGACCGGCCGGGCCAGAAACCGGGGTTGGGCGCGCGGCCGAACCCCCGCTGATCATAGGCGTAAACCTGCACGCCCTGTTCGGCAAAAAACGCGCCGGCGGCTTTGATGAAGGTGCCGTAGTCGTTAAACCCGTGGAGCGCCAGGATCACCGCCTTGGGCTTTTCCGCCGGCCAGATATGCAGGGGCAGTTCAGCCTGATCGGCGGTGACAATGGCGGCGCCGGTCAATCGGGGCTCGGCCACGCTGGGGCCGAGCGGCATCAGTCTCGGCGCACAAGCGGTGACCGCCAGCGCCAGCAGGAGGATCAGAAGCGCGCGGCGGTTCACCCGGCCTCCACCTCGGTGTCGCCGTCGCCGAAAGTCTCCCGGGTCATCATCAGGAAGATGTCTTCCAGGTCTGATTCCTTGGTGGTCAGGTCGACGATGCCCAGACCGGCGGCGCGGACGGCGCTCAAGACCTCTTCCACCGGCACCAGGCTCGGCGGCACGTGGAACACCAGCTTGCGCCCGTTGGTAAGCTCCACATTGAACTTGCCAAGCCCGTCGGGGAGCGCGCTCAGGTCCTGATCCACGGTGACAATGAGCTCTTTGGAATCGAGGCTTCGGAGCAATTCATCGGTGGGCTGGCTGGTGACCACCTTGCCTTTGTTGATGATGGCGATGCGGTCGCAGAGTTCCTCCGCCTCTTCCAGGTAGTGGGTGGTCAGCAGGATGGTCGTGCCCTGATCGCGCAAGGACCGGATATAGGACCAAAGCTGCTGGCGCAGTTCCACATCCACGCCGGCGGTGGGCTCGTCCAGTACCAGGACCGGCGGGCGATGCACCATGGCCTTGGCCACCAGCAAGCGCCGGCGCATGCCGCCCGACAGCGTCCGCGTATAGGCGTCGGCCTTGTCCGCCAGATGCACGGCGGCCAGAATCTCGTCGGTGCGGCGTTCGGATTTGGGCACGCCGTAAAGCCCGGCCTGCACTTCCATGATCTCGCGCGGCGTGAAGAATGGATCGATGTTGAGCTCCTGCGGCACCACCCCGATGGCGGAGCGGGCCTGGCGCATCTGCGCCTCGATATCATAGTCCCAGACCTTCACCTCGCCGGACGTCTTGATCACCAGCCCGGCCATAATGTTGATGATGGTCGACTTGCCGGCCCCGTTCGGCCCGAGAAGCCCGAAGAACGAGCCCCGCGGTATCTGCAAATCCACGTCCTGCAACGCCACCTTGGGCGGCTGGCCGGAACCGGCGGCGTAGGTCTTGTTGAGGCCGGTGATGTCCACCGCTAGATCGGGAAGGGAGTCGGTCATGAAATCCGAGGTTTTTGTTGGTATTTGCGCGGTTGATTGCCGTTGATCTTTCGGTATCATCCACTGATAGGAGCGTCAATCACGGGCGCGCCGGGCAACAACAAAAGACAGGTGGAACCGGGCCATGACCCCCAGCGATCAGGAAGAGATCACCCTCGTCGAAACCTCCCGTATTTTCTGCGACGGCGGCAATGCGGCCCTCGGCCATCCGGGCGTGTATCTGAACCTGGGGGACGACGGCAAAGTGGTCTGCCCCTATTGCAGCCGCACTTTCCAGCTTGATCCCAACGCGCCTGCGGAGACGGGACACTGAGCGCCGCCAAGGCGCCCGAGCATGTCTACCTGATCGACGGATCGGGGTTTCTGTTTCGCGCTTATTTCGGCATCAAGACCCAGATGTCCCGGCCCGACGGGACGCCGACCAACGCGGTCTACGGCTTTACCCAGATGCTGCTCAAAATGGCGGACGATACGGATGCCGACCATATCGCCGTGATCTTCGACCGGGCCCGCAAGACCTTCCGCAGCGATATCTATCCCGAATATAAGGCCCACCGGCCGCCGCCGCCCGATGATCTGATCCCCCAGTTCGAACTGGTGCGTGAAGCCACCCGCGCGCTGAATATCCCGGCGGTGGATATGGAGGGCTATGAGGCCGACGACCTGATCGCCACCTATGCCCGCCAGGCGGTCGAGGCCGGGGCGGAGGTGACCATCGTCTCCACCGACAAAGACCTGATGCAGATGGTGGGACCCAAGATCAAAATGTTCGACGCCATGAAGAACAAGGAGATCGGCCCGGACGAGGTGGTTGAGAAGTTCGGCGTCGGCCCGGACAAGGTCATCGACGTGCAGGCCCTGGCCGGCGATTCGGCGGACAACGTGCCGGGCGTGCCGGGCATCGGCGTCAAGACGGCGGCGCAATTGATCGGAGAGTACGGCGATCTGGACGGGGTCCTGGCCAACGCGGAGAACATCAAACAGCCCAAACGCCGGGAAGCCCTGATCGAAAACGCCGACAAGGCCCGCATCTCCCGCGAGCTGGTGACCCTAAAGGACGACGTCCCGGTGGAGGTGCCGCTGAGCGATCTTATCGCCAAGCCGGTGGAGCCCGAAGTGTTGTTGAAGTTCCTGCAGGAACAGGCGTTCAAATCCCTGATCACCCGGATGGAAAGCAAGTACGGCGTCACCGCGCCGCCGCCCGGCGAGACAACAAAGCCGACCACCCAGCAGGACGCCGAACCAGCGACGCCCGGACCGGCTACTTCCGCGAAAGGCCCGACGCCGGTGGTGCCCGAGGTCAAGGAAACCTCTTACGAATTGGTGCAGGACGAAAAGGCGCTGAATGCCTGGATCGACGCCGCGCGGGACGCCGGCATTTTTGCCGTGGATACGGAAACCACGTCTCTGAATTCCATGGAGGCCGACCTGGTCGGCGTTTCCATGTCCATCGAGCCGGGCAAGGCGTGTTATATCCCGGTCGCCCATGTCGCCCCGGAGAGCCAGGGCACCCTGGACCTGATCGACGAGCCGCCGGCGAAAGGCAACGGTAAGGACAGTGTCAAACAAGTAGCCCGGGACAAAGCGGTAAAGCTGTTGAAGCCCCTGCTGGAAGACCCGGCGGTCCTGAAGATCGGCCACAATATTAAGTATGATATGGAGGTCCTGGCCCGCTACGGCATCGATGTGCACCCGATCGACGACACGATGATCATTTCCTATGTGCTGGAAGGTTCGCAACACGGCCACGGCATGGACGAGCTGGCGGAGCTGCATCTCGGCCATCACACGATCAAATACAAAGACGTGGCCGGGACCGGCAAATCCCAGGTGACCTTTGATCAGGTCCCCTTGGAAACCGCCTTGGACTATGCCGCCGAAGACGCCGACATCACGCTCAGGCTCCATCAAGGACTGAAACCCCGGCTGGTCCTGGACAAGATGACGGGCCTTTACGAGACCATCGAGCGCCCGCTGATTGACGTGCTGAACGATATGGAACAGACCGGCATCGAGGTGGACGCCAAGTTCCTGAAAAGTCTCAGCGACGACTTCGCCAAACGGATCAGTGATCTGGGCGAGGAGATTCACAAGCTCGCCGGCCGGGAATTCAACATCGGCTCCCCCAAACAATTGGGCGAAGTGCTGTTCGACGAAATGGGCCTGCCCGGTGGCAAGAAGGGCAAAACCGGCGCGTACGGCACCGGCGCGGATATCCTGGAAACCCTGGCCGTGGACGGTCACGAACTGCCGGCCCGCGTCCTCGACTGGCGGCAGCTCTCCAAACTGAAAAGCACGTACACGGATTCGCTGGTCGGTCAGATCAATCCCGACACCGGCCGGGTGCACACCAATTACGGCCAGGCGATTGCGTCCACCGGGCGGCTGAGCTCGACCGAGCCCAACCTGCAAAACATCCCGATCCGCACCGAAGAGGGCCGCAAAATCCGCCAAGCCTTCGTGCCGGCCAAGGGCAATGTGCTGCTGTCCGCCGACTATTCCCAGATCGAGCTGCGCCTGCTCGCCCATGTGGCGGATATCGACACGCTGAAAGAGGCGTTCCGGGACGGCCAGGACATCCACGCCATGACCGCGTCCCAGGTGTTCGGCGTGCCCGTGGACGGCATGGACCCGATGATCCGCCGGCAGGCCAAGGCCATCAACTTCGGCATCATCTACGGCATCTCCGCTTTCGGTCTGGCCCGCCAGCTCGGCATCGGCCGGGGCGAGGCCGGCGACTACATCAAGGCCTATTTCGAGAAATATCCGGGCATCAGGGACTATATGGAGAACGCCAAGGAGTCCGCCCGGGAAAACGGTTTTGTCACCACCCTCTATGGCCGGAAATGCTTTGTGCCCGGCATCAATGACAAGAACGGCGCGCGCCGCAGCTTCATGGAGCGGGCCGCCATCA
>JAYQGD010000235.1:0-4974 GCA_038140415.1 Rhodospirillaceae bacterium | reverse complement strand
ACAGCACGGACATTGTCTCACCAACCGATGACAAATTGAAGTCACGTTGTTGTTCTTCCAAGAGCGCCTGCAGCCGGGCGAGCCGTTCCGACTTCACCTCTTCCGGCACCTGATTGTCCATGGACGCGCCGGGGGTGCCGGGGCGCGGACTGTACTTGAACGAGAAGGCCTGGATAAATCCGACCCGGCGCACCAGGTCCAAGGTCTGTTCGAAATCCGCATTGCTTTCGCCGGGGAAGCCGACGATAAAATCAGACGACAGTTTCAGCCTGGGCTGCGCCGCCAATAATTTCTCCACGATCTCAAGATAGGTCTCGGACGAGTGGCGGCGGTTCATCCGCGCCAAAATCCGGTCCGAGCCCGACTGCACCGGGAGATGCAGGAACGGCACCAGCTTATCCACCTCGCCATGGACAGCGATCAGGTCATCATCCATGTCGATGGGATGAGAGGTCGTGTAGCGGATCAAGTCCAGCCCGTCGATCTCTGCCACGCGGCGCACTAAGCCGCCCAAGCCCACCTCGGCGTCGCCGCCCCGCGCCTCGGCGCCGTGATAAGCATTGACGTTTTGGCCCAACAGCGTGATCTCCCGAACCCCGGCGGCCGCTAATTGCCGGGCCTCCGCCAAGACAGCATCCACCGGGCGGGAGAATTCTGCGCCTCGTGTATATGGAACGACGCAGAAAGTGCAGAACTTGTCGCAGCCTTCCTGTACGGACAAAAATGCCGAATACCCTTCCGCCCGAACCGGCGGCAGGTGATCGAATTTCGGCTCTTTGGGAAACTCGATATCGAGAACACCGCGGTTCTCACGTCCTTCCTTGCCGTCCCGGGCTCGGGTGGCCTGGGCGATTATTTCCGGTAAGCGGTGGTAGGTCTGAGGGCCCAGCACAATATCAACAAACGGCGCGCGGCGGATAATCTCCGCGCCTTCCGCCTGGGCGACGCAGCCGGCGACCGCGATCAGCGTTTCCCGGCCTTCGGACGCGCGGGCTTCCTTATGGAGGCGGTAGCGGCCCAGCTCCGAAAACAGTTTCTCGGCGGCTTTCTCCCGGATGTGGCAGGTGTTGACCAGCACCATATCGGCTTCGTCCGCCTGGTCGGTGGTCGCATAGCCGAGGGGCGCCAACACATCCGCCATACGATCGGAATCGTAGACGTTCATCTGGCAGCCGAAAGTTTTGATATGGAGTTTTTTGGACACGCTAGGCCGGTTTCATGAATTGTGGATACCGCGTCTCACTCGTCGGACTTCTCCAACGGGGCGCCGTAAAGTTCCATCCGATGGCCGACCAACCGATAGCCGTGCTTCTCGGCGATCTTGCGCTGCAACTCCTCGACTTCTTCGTCGTGAAACTCAATCACTTTGCCGGAGTGAACGTCGATTAAATGGTCGTGGTGATCGTCCGACGCCTCTTCATAGCGGGCGCGGCCATCACCGAAATCGTGGCGGTCCAGCAAGCCGGCCTCTTCAAACAGGCGAACGGTGCGGTAGACGGTGGCGATGGAAATATTGTCATCCATCTCCGCCGAGCGGCGATACAGCTCCTCGACATCCGGGTGGTCATCCGCCTCGGAAAGCACGCGCGCGATGATCCGGCGTTGACCGGTCATTTTCATGCCGCGTTCGACACAAAGTTCTTCCAGCCGAGAGGCGGCTTCTTGTTCAGACACGAGGGAAATCACCCGCTATTGATAGACTACTGCCGCTCCAAAAGAGTGGACGGCGATGATACCACCAGCAGCCTCAGGATCAAGAGCCGCCGCGACGGGCCTTCTTGCCGAGACCGATCTCCTTGGCCAGTTCACTGCGGTGCTTGGCGTAATTGGGCGCCACCATGGGATAATCCCGAGGCAGGTTCCAGCGCTCCCGGTATTCTTCCGGCGTCATGTTGTAAGCGGTCTTGAGGTGCCGCTTCAGCATTTTCAGTTTTTTGCCATCTTCCAGGCAGACGATATAGTCGGGAGTCACAGACTTTTTCACCGACACGGCGGGCTGAGGCTTCTCCGACGATCCGGCCACATCCCCGACATTCGCCAAAGTCGCGTAAACATCCTGGATCAACTGGGGTAAGTCGTTCACCGCCAGCGTATTATTGCTCACATGAGCGGCGACAATCTCGGTGGTAAGCTCCAGTAATTCACTATGGTTATCCTGATCGGCCATATTATTTTTCCTCTGACGCCATCCATCTGCTGGAAAATAAAACAAAAAAAACAGCGTATTTTGCTTCAGACTTTTAATTCAGAAGCCAAACGAATATTTGATCTATCCTTAATATAAAAGGTTTTTTCCTGTTTTGGCAAATGTCGGTTTGTTGCAATACGCTACTATTAATAGATATTTTAGAATAAATATCGTCTCAAATCAAGGCAAGCCGAAACAGTAATCCATCAACTCGCCCAGTGGGCGTATTGTAATAAGCCTTTCGCAATCCGTATTTTTCACATCCTATAGATGTATAAAAAGAAATTGCCGGAAGGTTATCCTCTGCGACTTCCAAGTACAGATTATCGGCAGTGCTACGCTTGGCCTCGGAAATCGCCGATTCCACCAGGTGCCGGGCCACCCCGGTACGGCGGCGGTCCGGGACAACGCCGATGCTCAGCAGCTCGCATTCATCCCCCGCCGTCCGGCAAACAATAAAACCGGCGGGCGCGTCATCGACCAGCGCGATAAACCCGAACGCGCCGGGCGTCGACAACATGGCAGCCACACTGTCTTCGGGCCACGCCTCGTCGAAACATTCAAAATAAAGGGCGGCCAGGATTTGGGCGTGCGCTACGGTAACGGGTTGGATGGTCATTGCGCCGGAAGACGAACGTCGGGCGGGCGCAGATAAACCGGGTCCGCCGGCAACAGCTCGCCGCCGTTCAAAAGTGTTGCTTCCGCCAACGCCGCCAAAATTTCGATGGCCGGACGGGATGGCTCTGGTACAAGCATTAAAAGCCTATCCAGCCGGCCGTCCAGATCATCCATGGCTCGGACGGCGGCATCACCGGCAAGATATGTCGTACCTGCCCTCGGGACGCTTTGGCCGAGACGCACCGCCAACTCATCGGCGTCGAGGGCAGCGCCGGCATCCAACGGCGCGCCGGAGGGGTCATAAAGGCGCACGTAATAATCAGTCCGTTTGGTTTCCAGGACAACGGCCAACAGGCCCGTCTCGGCTAGAGAGTCCCGCGCGCCTTCCGCAACCATATCAAAGCTGGAAACGCCGCCCACCGGCACTGCCGCCGCCAGGGCCAGCCCGCGCGCCGCCGCCAACCCGATTCGAAGCCCGGTAAAAGAACCGGGGCCCACGGTGACGGCGATAACGTCCAGGGCGGCGAAATCCAACCCGGCGGCCGCCATCACCCGGCCGATCATCGGCGTCAGCTCTTCCGCCTGCCCCCGGCCCATCTCCTCGGATTCAAGGGCGGCAGTCTCGCCGGCGGTCCGCACGGCCACGGCACAGGCCGAGCCGGCCGTATCAAGGGCCAAAAGGTTCACGCTGGCACTTCCTTCAAAAATTTATACTTCCGCAACGCGTTTCCCCTAACTTCGGGAAGCGGTTATACTGCGTCGGTCTCACAAAAACACCCTTTGATCAGAATCCCTCAGGTAGCACGTCACGGCAATGTCTCTCGTTTCTATTCGTCCCGAGTCGCACGGCGTTCAGTTGGAGATCGCCTATGCGACCAGCGATAACTTTACCGGCGAGCCGATTTACGCCCGTCCGGGCTGTTATCTGCACCCGGAAGCGGCGGCGTGTCTGGAACAATCGGTCGGTCTCGCCAAGGAACTCGGCCTCGGCATCAAAATCTTTGACGCCTACCGCCCGGCCGAGGCCCAGTGGGTCATGTGGAACCATACGCCTGATCCCGAATTCCTGGCCGACCCAAGGCGTGGCTCCCCCCATTCCCGCGGCGTGGCCGTGGATCTGACCCTGATAGACGGGACCGGAAAGGAATTGGAGATGGGCACCGGATTCGATGCGTTCACGCCATTGTCCCATCACGGCAACACCGAAATTTCCAGGGAAGCCCAGCGCAACCGTCATATCCTGATGGGAATCATGACCACGGCCGGCTGGGATTTTTTCCGGAACGAGTGGTGGCACTATCAACTGTTTAATTCCCGGAACTATCCTTTGCTCAACGATTCGGTTTTAGACGAACCGATGATGCCGGCAACCGCGGCCGTGGCGGCCGGATGAGGGTGCCCATGCGCAAGTTGATCACCGCCCTTTTCCTGTCTCTGTACCTCGGCGTCGCCGGTTTGAGCACCGTTGCGGCGGCTGCCGATTCGGCCGTGATCCTCATGTACCACCGGTTCGGCGAAGAGGCCTATCCGTCCACCAATATTAAGCTGGACCAACTTGAGGCGCACATCAAGGAACTGACCGGCGGCGGTTATACGGTTCTGCCCGTGGACGACATAATGACCCGAATCCGGGACGGCAAAGCGTTGCCCGACCGCGCGGTCGGAATCAGCATCGACGACGGCTACCGGTCTATCTATACCGAAGCCTGGCCCCGGTTTCGCAAAGCGGGCCTGCCGTTCACCATTTTTATCTCGACCGATCCGATCGACCGGGGCACGGACGGCCACCTGACCTGGGATCAGATCCGAGAAATGCAGAAAGCGGGGGCCGGGATCGGCGCACACACCGGCAGTCACCTGCATATGGTCCGGGCCGATGCGGACCGAAACCGGGACGAGATCACCCGATCCAACAAACGCCTGACAGAGGAATTGGGAAAAGCGCCTACACTGTTCGCCTATCCGTATGGAGAGACCGGTCTGGACGTCAAGAAAGTCGTGGACCAGGCGGGCTACGCCTTTGTGTTCGGCCAGCATTCGGGGGCCATCGGCCCGTTGACCGATTTGACCTATATTCCCCGCTTTGCACTGAACGAGAATTTCGGCGGGCTCGACCGGCTAAAACTGGTGATCAATGCCCTGCCCCTGCCGACAAAGGACTTTACGCC
>JAYQGD010000234.1:0-5025 GCA_038140415.1 Rhodospirillaceae bacterium | reverse complement strand
AAGAAGTTCTCGGCGGCGACATAGATGATGCTGGCGGCGATGGCGGCCTCGATGACCAGGCTGGAGATGGAGACCACATCCAACACGGCGAGGGTGAGGGTGATCGAATGCGCCACCGTAAACGCGGTGACAACCTTGATGAGGGAGCGCATGCGTCGCGCCCATAACAAAAGCGCCGCCAGGAAGGCGATGTGATCAATGCCGATAAAAATGTGCGCGATGCCGGAGATGGTGAACCGGCGGGCGGTCTCGAAGACACCCGGCGGCGGGCCGGTGATGGTCAACTCGTTGTTGCCGGGGCTCAATAGGATGCGCGTGCGTTTGGGGAGTTGACCCAGAAGCGCATACTGTCCGGCGTTCGGCGAATGTTCGAAAAACAGCGTGGTCGCGTAAATGACGTCGCTTTTAACTGCGCTGCAGTCCCACTCCGTCGTCAGAATGGCGGATTGAAAGCTGGCCTCCAGGGCCGAGACGCCGGGCGTGCACGCGCCCTCAGGCCTGCCAAACAATTTGGTTTTCGACAACACATAGGCGATGACGCGGTCTTTTGCCGCCGCCAGAGAATGCGGATTGACGATGCCGCCCCGAATGGTGAGCTCCGTGTTCAGGGCGACATTCAGGTCTGAGCCCTCCATGGTGATGATGGTGGTGATGTTGCGGGCCTCATCAATCTTGAACTCGACGATGGAGAGATTGATCTGGTGGGCGGACGCTGCGGCGGCCCAGAGAGTCAGCAAGACGACCGCACAGAAACCGGCGGCGCACCTATAAGAACGGCGTAGGAGCATCTACTGAGTTTGGAAAATCGGCGTGGCGTCAGGCGCCGGGAATCCGCCCCGGACCGCGCCGGCGCTGATATCACCGAAGAAGGGTTCGAACCCGGCTGGCAGGGAATGGCTGTTGGGCGGCGAGAACCAGAGCCGGAGAAGATGCCGCTTCCGTTCCTCTTCCTCGTGATCAAGGAACGCGGTCCGTGTATGCAGGGTGATGTGGTTGTTAAGAAATTGGATGTCGCCCGGCTGGAACATCATGGTCAGATTGAACTCGTCCCGCCGGCAAATCTCGTCGATGAAGTTGAGCGCCTCTGCCTGGATATCGCTCAACGGCGGGGTGATGCCGCCGAGTTCCGCCGTGCGGATATGGGTCCGGGTATAGCGTCCGGCGAACCGGCCGTTCTCCCAGGCGAAAATCGGCTGAGTGTAGTAGGGCGACTGGCCCGGGAGTTCGTTGCCCTGACGTCCCCAGTGATAGGGCTGGTAGAGCACCTCCAACAGATCGGGGCGTTCTTCCAGGATTTGGTTGTGCACGGCGGACATGCTGACGATCCGGCTGAGGCCGCCCTCCTTAGCGGCGCGCAAGCACAGCAGCGCGGTCACGTCCGCCGCATCGGCATGATAGGTGAGCTCAACATTGCTGGTGTAGCCCCGGAACTGAGGCCCGTCGGCCGGCGTGCCGAGATCGCGGACATCGCCCAGCATGTCACCCCGTTTGCTTTGGGACACGGCCGTGCCGCAATGCAGCCCGATACCCCAGTAGACAAAGCGCAGATCTTCTTTCGTGAATTTTTCGCCGGGAAAGCCGCGTAGGAGATAGAGCCCGGTGCCGTTTTCCAGTTCCTCCAGCATTCCGGCGATCCGGATTTGGAAATGCGGCAGGGGGAACGTCTCTTTCGACAGAGACGCCATTGTTTCCCCATTGGCCTTGGCGGTGTCGAGAGCAAACGTGATCTCGGCAATGTCTTCCCCCGTCAGATGGTGAATCCAGCGGTCGTCTTCTTGGATGTCGGGGCCTAGCCAGACGCTGGGGCCGTCAACTTTGTGCATTTCAGTCATGCCGCACTATACCGTCCGGAGGGAGACAAAATAAAGGTGTTCAGAAACCGGCTGAGATAAGGTTTATTGAGGGGCAGTGGGAATCAATTCTACATAAGAGGTCATTGTGGAAATAGCGGTACTCGGCGGCGGGCATGGTTGTTATGCCTCCGCCGTTCATATGACGGAGACGGGGCATACTGTGCGGCTGTGGCGGCGGGACGGCGCGGCGCTGAAACCGGTCCAAGACGCGGGCGCGATCAAGGTCACCGATATCCAGGGCGACCGGTCCGTGCCCATCGCCGTGGTGACCGACAATTTGGCCGAGGCCGTTGCCGGTGCGGAACTGATCCTGATCCCGCTGCCATGCACGACGCACTTATCCCTCGCGCAAAATCTCGCGCCGCATTTGGAGGACGGGCAGGTGGTCTATCTGCCGCCGGGCACGTTCGGTTCGTACATTTTCGCCAAAGCCATGCGGGATGCCGGCAACACCGCCACCGTGGCTTTCGCCGAGACCGGGACGCTGCCCTATCTGGCGCGTAAGCAGGCGCCGGATCATGTGCGGATCACCGTGCATGCAACCCGGCTGCCGACGGGTGTGTTCCCGGCCAAGGACTCTGACCGGGCGCTGGCAGTGATCGCCAAGGCTTACCCGGTGGTGGAGCCCTTAAAAGACGCGCTGGACGGCGCGCTGATAAACGCCGGGCCGATCATCCATCCGCCGCTGATCATTATGAATGCCGGACCGATGGAGCATTTCGACACTTGGGACATCCACAACGAAGGCACTCAGCCGTCGATCCGCCGGGTGACCGATGCGCTGGACAATGAAAGGATCAAACTGCGGGAGGCGCTGGGTTATGGCGCGCCGCATTTTCCTCTGGCCGATCACTACGACGATTCCCGGGACGAATGGATGTACGGCAACTCGTCTCATGACAAGCTGACCGACAGCGGCGACTGGCGGGAGGATATCGATCTGTTGTCCCATCGCTACATGAAAGAGGATACGGAGCTCGGCCTGGGATTCATGACCTCGGTCGCCGCCTGGGCAGGAGTGGAAATGCCGATCGCGTCCGGGCTGCTGGCCATCGGCAACGGGATCACCGGGGCGGAGAATTCGGATCATGCGCGAACCCTATCCGCCCTGGGGCTCGCTGGGATGAGCCGGGATGAGATGACGCGCCTGTTGCAGGAGGGATTGTAGCCATGGTCAAGATTGTCGCCCTCGGCGCCGGCCGGATGGGACGGGGCATCGGTCAGGTGTTCGCTTATGCCGGCCGGGAAGTCACCATCCTGGATTTCAAGGACCGCCCGGCGGCGGAGTCGGATAAACTGCTCGCCGCCGGCAAGGCGGAGGTCGAGGAAAACCTGAAATTTTTGGTCTCCCTCGACGTGCTGGCGGCGGAGAAAATCCCGGCCATCCTGGAGCGCATTTCGGTCGCGAAGATGAACGAGGCGGCCGACGTCCTGGCCGACGCAGAATATATCTTCGAAGGCGTGCCGGAGGTCCCCGAGGCCAAGGAAGACGCATTCAAGCGGCTGTGCGAGTTGATCCCGGAAACGGCGGTAGTCGCGTCTACCACCTCGACCATGCTGTCCGACGATCTCGCCCGGCATATGACCAAGCCCGAACGATTTCTGAATGCGCACTTTCTCAATCCGGCGTACTTGATTCCGCTGGTGGAGGTGAGCCCGTGCGCCGACACCGACGAGGCGGTGGTCGAAAGGTTCACCCAACTTTTGAAGGACATCGGCAAGGAACCGGTGCGCTGCAAAGCCTCCCCCGGCTACATCGTGCCCCGGCTGCAATCGACCGCCATGAACGAGGCCATCCGCATGGTGGAGGAGGGCGTGGCCACGCCGGAGGATATCGACCGGGCGGTCCGGGTCGGCTTCGGCATCCGCTACGCCACCATGGGCCTGATCGAGTTCACCGACTGGGGCGGCGTCGATATTCTTTATTACGCCAACAAATATCTCAGCGCGAACCTGGATCCGCGCTACGCCTCGCCGCCCAGCGTGGCGGAGAAAATGGAGAAGGGGGAACTGGGCCTGAACGCGGGTAAGGGCTATTACGATTTCGGCGAGATGGACGTGGACGCCTACCGGCGGGAGAAGCTGTCCACCTTCATCGCCCTGCTGCAGAAACTGGATCTCATGCCCAAGGCGGCGGATTAATTTGCCGCCAACCCCGGAAACCGGTAAAATTGTGACATAAACGACAAAGAGGGAGTGGCGTCATGTCGGTGAACCTGAAAGAAAAATCTTCCGAGACCGCGCAACAAGCGGGGCGGCAGGTCTTGTTCGAGGACGATAAGACGCGGATCACCTATTGGCGGTTCGATCCCGGCGCTGAGACCGGCTGGCACCGGCACACCCATGACTATGTCACCATCCAGCAATCCGGCGGGCAGCTTCGCCTGGAAAACCGGGATGGCAGTATCAAGATCGTCGATTACGAAAACGGCCGCGCGGCGAAATATGAAGCGCCCATTGAACACAACGCGACCAACACCAGTGACGTGGAAGTCCGCGTCACCGAAATCGAATATAAGAGCTGATGAGGGATAGGCTCGGACGTGGCGAGCAAGGCACCTGATCTTTCCAAAGTCATCGAACGGCTGCACCGGCGCTATTTGGATGTGGTGCGGGCCGAGCTGGTGCGCCAGGGCATTCGCGATTTGACGGCGGTGCAGGCCATGCTGCTGACCAATATCGGCGATGAAGAGATCATGATCCGGGATCTGATCGACCGCGGGTACTATCAAGGCTCCAACGTCTCCTACAACGTCAAGAAGCTCACCGACTACGGCTACTTGGAACAGCGCCGCTCGGAACAAGACAAGCGCTCGGTCCGGGTCAGCCTGACCGACAAATCCAAAGACGTCTGCAAGCTGATCGTCGATATGGAAGCGCGCAACGCCGCCGCCATGGAAGAGGCCGGCATGTCCGAGGACGACGTGAAACAGCTACGCACCAGCCTCCGCCACCTGGAACTGATCTGGGGCGATCTGACCCGCTAAGCCGGGGTCTACTTCAAAAACGGAATGATCGACGGCAGCTCCGCGATGGAGCCGGCCACGTGAACGTCGTAGGTCTCGTGCGCGAGGGAGAGGGACTCGTCCCGTTCCTCATCATGGATTCCGTGTCCGGTGCGCAGGTGAATGCCCCCGGCGCAGCCCGCATTTCGTCCCGCGCCCACGTCGCC
>JAYQGD010000233.1:0-5037 GCA_038140415.1 Rhodospirillaceae bacterium | reverse complement strand
CCGTAGTCCCGGAACCACCCGTATTGGCGCTTGTAGATGCAGGCTGCCCCTCGACGACCTTGACATGGCCGTCAAATCCATCGACCGGGGCCTCGCCGCCGGCGCGGGTGTCCAGGTTCTCAAGGCTGAAAGGTTCCTGCAGCACGCCATCCCGGCTCACGCCGTAATCATTTGCGTTGGTGCCGTCCGTCGGCAGACCCGACAAGGCGCTGCGATAATATTCAACCACATCTTCGCGATGGGGCAGATCCACCGGGCTGCCCATGGACCTGAAGCTGTCGACGAAAACCATCTGGAACGGCTTGTCCAACAGGGACACGCCGCCGTCGTTGGTGATCACCGCTTCGCCGATAAAGCCATCGGCTTCTTCCAGCAGCACCACTTCGAGCGTATCGCCATTGCCGAGATCGAACGCCAATTGTGTACCGCGAATACCGATGGTCGCCACCGGCGTCGTGATCACCATGGCGTCCGGATCGGACTTTGCGATCATGCCGCTGACCACGGAGAAGACGCCCTGCAACGCACTGAGCTGCAGACTGCCTTCCTGGTCGGAGGCGTCATAGATCGCCTCGTCCAGAACCATCTTGGCGTTATCGGCCATCGACAGGACAGATTCGTCCAGGAACACGATGCCGACACCGCCGGCATCGCCGGTTTCGATGACATCGCCTTCGTAGATGGCGTCACCGAGCTGCAGTTCTTCGCGCGTACCGTCGGCGCGCGTCACAAAGGCCGGCGCTTTCAGGGTCTGCACCCGGCCGACAACGACGCCTGCGTTTTCCGCGACGAATTCAATTTTTCCGCTATCCGACGCCGTCGACATCTTGTCGCTCGGGACCGCCTCGGCGTTCGGTAATTCATTCTGTTTGTTCATGGCTTCCTGCCTTTTCGTGTGGAGCTCTCAATCAGCACACAGCTCCGTTCATGGGTTTTAATATAGTAGAGTCCGGCTCGTTCGCCATTGATGGCCATCACACCCAGGCAAAAAATATTTGACGGAATTCCGCCGATTTTAATTTTCTTGTATCTGAAATTCAGTCGTGCGAAGTGATTTAATGCTTCAAGATCAAACCGAAGCCGATCTCAGAAAAACTTTCTACGCCGCCGAACAGGCCGGTATGAAGCTGGCCATCAAAGGCCGCATCGGCGCCATCATTATTGTCGGCGCCTGGCTGTTGCTCTCCCGGCCACCGGATCGTGCGGTAGATTTTATCATGCCGATCCTGCTCCTCATCGCGCTCGGCTACCTGCACCACCAAATCGTCGGCTCCCCCTTGGATAAGCCCTGGGTGAAGTTCTTTTTTCTCACCCTCGATTTCGTCTTTTTGCTGACGGCCATCGCGATTGTCACGCCGCTCCCCGGCGTCGAACTGCCACAGGTATTTGTGTTCAGGTTCGATTCATTCCCCATCTTTTTTGGCATCCTCGGCGTTTCCGCCTTTAGTTTCTCGCCGGCCCTGGTCGCGTGGTGCGGGATGCTGGGCGCCGGTGGCTGGATGGGGCTGCACTTCTGGATCACGAAAGATATGGCAAATCCGATCAACTGGTCGGACATCCCGTTAGGGGCTAGCAAGGAGGTCTTTCTCGGCTATTTCTTTAATGAAAATTTCGCCCCGGTGGGCAGCCGCTTCCAGGAAGCCATTCTGTTTTTGATCACCGCAATCCTGATCGCCGTGGTCATGTACCGGGCGCGCCTGACCGTCCGCCGCCAGCTCGAGGCGGAACGGGACATCGCGTCGGTCTCCAGCATGTTCGGCCGGTTCGTGCCCCAGGCCATTGCCGATCTGATGATCAAGGACCGGGGCGCGTTGGATCCGCTGGAACGCACAGCAACAGTCCTGTTCGTCGACCTTGCCGGCTTTACCAAATTGACCGAATCCAAGGGCCCCAGGGTCATCGTCGATATCCTGAATGAGTATTTCGACCGGGTGACCGCCATCATCGGCAACCATGGCGGCGTGGTGACCCAGTTTCAAGGAGACGCCGTCCTCGCCACCTTTAACGTGCCGGTCGAGGACAACGAACACGCCAAGAATGCATTGAAAGCCGCCAGGGAGATATTAGCGGCGGTGGAGAGCGAGCGTTTTGCCGGCGAACAATTATCCATCCGTATCGGCTTGAATACGGGCCCTGTCATCGCCGGCAATGTGGGCGGCGGCGGGCGGCAGAGCTACACCGTCCACGGGGACGCGGTAAATCTAGCGGCGCGTCTCGAGGCCCTGAATAAGGACCACCACACCAAGATACTGCTCAGCGGTGACTTCGCCCGGCTCACCGGCGAAACCGGGCTGACGCGCGTCGGGGAAACCACCATCCGCGGCTTGAGTGAACCCGTGGCCCTCTATACCTTGGGACAAGCCTCAGCGCTCCCGGAGCCGAAAGATCAAATGACATGACCAGCAGCCAACCGAAGATCGTCGTGGAAAGCGTCACCAAGAGATTTGATGACCATCAGGTTCTCGACGGCGTGGACTTGGAGGTCAATGTCGGCGAGTCGGTGGTTCTGATCGGCGGTTCTGCCAGCGGCAAGACCCTGCTATTCAAATGCATCCTCGGCCTGATCACGCCCGACGGCGGTAGCATCCGGATCGATGGGCAGGAAACCATCGGATTGCCGGCCAAGGAACGCCGCGAACTGTTCGACCGGACCGGCATGTTGTTTCAGCAGTCCGCCTTGTTCGACAGCCAGACCGTTTGGGAGAACATCGCCTTCCGCCTGCTCCAGGATAAATCCATCAGCCGGGAGGACGCGAAATCCCGCGCCGTGGATAAGCTGGTCTCCGTCGGCATGACCCCGGATGTGGGTGAGCTTCTGCCGTCGGAAATCTCCGGCGGCATGCAAAAGCGCGTCGGCTTCGCCCGCGCCATTGCCAATGATCCGGAAATCGTTTTACTGGACGAACCCACCGCCGGGCTGGACCCGATCATGACCAACATTGTCAGCGACCTGATCCTGGACGGCGTGCATCAACTGGGCGCGACGGTTCTCTCCATCACCAGCGATATGGCCGGCGCCCGCAAGATCGCCGACCGGGTCGCCATGCTCCATGACGGTAAGATCATCTGGTTCGGTCCGAAAGATCAGGTCGACAACTCCGGCAACCCCTATCTGGATCAGTTTATTCACAACCGGGCGGACGGCCCGATTAAGATGGCGGTCACCGCCGCGTAAGTATTCAACAGATGTCCAAGTCCACCGACCGTCCCGTCATCGGCATTGCCGCCAGCCTGATCCAGCATACGGGCAACCAAATGGCCGCCCACTCCGTGGGCCAGCGCTATGTGGAATCGTTGGAGGCTTTCGCCGACTGCCTGCCCGTGATCATCCCGGCCCGCGCCGATCATTATGACTTCAAGGAGCTGCTGTCCCATTTCGACGGGATCGTGCTCACCGGCGGCCGCGCCAATGTGGAACCGCACCATTACGACGGCCCGCCCTTCCCCGAGGATGAGCCCATTGATCCGGCGCGGGACAATCTGGTCCTGTCTCTCGTCCGCGCCTGTGTGGATCACAAGATGCCGGTCTTCGGCTCATGCCGGGGGCTGCAGGAAATGAACGTGGCCCTGGGCGGTTCCCTGCACTACCGCATTCACACGCTGGACGGCAAAAACGATCACCGCATGCCGCGCCACGAGGGCGTGACCCACGAAGAAATCTTTGCGCTCCGCCATACGATCAAACTGACACCGGGCGGGTTGTTCGAGAAACTGGTCGGCAAAGACCAATTCGACGTAAACTCCCTGCACGGCCAGGGCATCGACCGGCTGGCGGACGACTTCGAGATCGAGGCCATCACCGTTGAAGATCAGGTGATCGAAGGCATCCGCCTGAAAAACGACGAGACCTTCACCGTCGGCGTGCAATGGCATGCAGAATGGCACCCCGAGAAAGACGAACATCTGCTTTCCCGCCAGCTGTACGAGGAATTCGGCAAAGCCGCCCGGGAATATCAACAGCGGAAATAAGGAGACCCGCCATGGGCCAGATGATTGACGGCGTTTGGAGCCGCGAAAACATCTTCACCGAGATCGAAGCCGACGGCAGCTATCAGAAGAAGCCGTCATTCTTCCGCGGTCATGTCACCGCCGACGGGGCGGACGGTTTCAAGGCGGAGCCGGGGCGCTACATCCTCTACAACTCCATGGCCTGCCCGTGGGCGCAGCGCGTAGTGTTGTTCCGCTCCCTCAAGCTCCTGGAAGACATCGTGCCCATGTTCAACACCAGCCAGAATCCGGACGGCGGCGGCTGGTGGTTCGGCGGAGAGAAACACAAGGTGCCCGGCACCGATGTTGAGGTGCAGTTCCTGCACGAGATCTATGCCCTGGCGGACAGCGTCTATACCGGCAAGGTCACCGTGCCCACCTTGTGGGACAGCCACAAGAAGACCGTGGTGAACAACGAGTCCTCGGAGATCATCCGCATGTTCAACTCGGCGTTCGTCGACTTCGCGGCGGAAACGCCGGACATGTATCCGGAAGCGCTGCGCCCGGAGATCGACGCCATGAACGAGAAAATCCTGCGCGGCGTCAACGATGCGGTGAACGGCTGCGGCCGGGTGACCGACCAGGACGCCTATGAACGGGCCTATGATCTGCTGTTCGAATCTCTGGACGAGCTGGAAGACCTGCTGGGCCGACAGAAATACCTGTGCGGCGATGTCCAGACCGAGGCCGACTGGCGGCTGTTCCCCACCCTGGTCCGCTTTGATGCGATCTACTATGTGGGCTACAAGTGCAACAAACGCCGGATTGAGGACTATCCCAACCTCTCCAATTACGCCCGCGATCTGTTCCAGACGCCCGGCATCTCCAATACCTGTGATGTGTCTGAGATGAAGCGGCTGGTTTACAGCAAGGGTGGTCCGATCCCGGCCTCCAACGGGGTGGTGCCCAAGGGCCCGGACAGCGATTTCTCCCGTCCACACGACCGGGACCGGTTTGCCTCCGCCGCCTGAGGAGAGACCCGAGGAATGACCGGTTGAATTCTTCAAAAAAGTACCAAAATTTGTATAGTATTCTCGGACAGTTGATACG
>JAYQGD010000232.1:0-5048 GCA_038140415.1 Rhodospirillaceae bacterium | reverse complement strand
TCCTTGAGCACCGTTTCCTTCACCGAAAGGACCCAATCGCCGTTCGCGTCTTTGACGACTTCCCGCGCATAGAAGTTCTGGATCGGGAAGTGATTCCGGCCAAACACCAAATTGCCGCGGAGCGATGGGAAATTAGCAGCTTCCATCCCCGCACGGACTTTATTGATGTCCTTGTGATTTCCGCCGGCCGCTTTCACGCCGGCATTGATCAGCATAAGCGCGTCATAGGCCTGCGCGGCATAGTGCGCCGGATATTGTTTGGTCTTCTTCTTGAAATCCGCGACAAACCGCTTGTTCTGGGGATTGTCCAGATCGGGTCCCCAGTAGCTGGTATTCACCATACCCAGCAAGTGATTCATGTTCCGCGACTGGAAAATCGGCAGATTGGCGCCGTCAATGGAAAACACGTTGAACAGCGGCGTTTCGGTCATGCCGGCCTGGGCGTACTGCGTAAAGAACGCGGGTCCCCAGCTACCCGGATAAAACACAAACACGCCGTCCGGATTGGCGGCCTTGACCTTAGCCAGCTCCGCCGACCAATCCTTGTGGGTCAGCGGCACAAGATCCTTACCGACGATCTTGCCCTTAAAGGTCCGCTCGACACCATCCACCATCTGCTTCCCGGCCGCATAGTTCAGCGACAGCACGTAAAGCGACTTGATGCCCTTACGGTTCAGCAGCTCACCCATCGCCATCGGCGTTTGGCTGTTTTCCCAGGCGGCATTGAAGAAGTTTTTGTGGCAGCCCTTACCGGAAAAGAGCGCGTGCCCGGCATTAGCGCTAACGATTATTTTGTTGGCGCGGAAGGCAACCGGCGCCGACGCGGCAATCACGTGAGACCAGATATAACCGGTCAAAAAGTCCACTTTATCTTTCTTGATCAGTTTTTCGGTCTTCTGCTTGCCGATATTCGGCTTGATCGCGTCATCTTCAAAGATAAGTTCCAGCTTTTTACCGGCCATCTTATGACCCAAATGCTCGGCGGCGACCTCGAAACCGGCTTTCATTTGTTTGCCGATGATCGACGCCGGCGTCGTCAGGGTGGTCACAATACCGACCTTGATCGTATCCTGAGCCTGAGCATTAGCCGCAAACGCCAGGGTGGCGGCAGCCGTGAGTGTTAAAAGTCGTTTATGCATTAGTTCCTCCCAATCCAAGGATTAAGTTACCGGAATTAAACCATATTCGGGGCGCGCCCCCCAGTCATTCCTTGATGATTTGACCAAACAATGACGAAATTATGTCTCTATGATTGTTCGGTCTACATACAATTTGAACCATAGCGAAAGGCCGGAATGGTTTCAAAAGGTTTTCCGGGGCTGATATGTGGCCGGTCATGCCATGATTGCGCCGCCAACTATCATGACCGCGCCCAGAATGGCAAATGAAATCCCGGCGGAACGGCCCGGCTTTTCACGTGGTGATCTTCCTATGCTTACACGCACCACGTAGCCCATGACGCACGCGATCAAACAAACCGCCGCCGGATAACAGAGAGCCCAGGACGCGGCTGTGCCGCCGGCCGGCTGCAGCCACGAAACGGCCAGAACCACCAAACCGCCGTTGATCACCACGATCCCTGCCAGACCCGCAATGCAGGCGTGGCGAACACTTCCCAGCCAGTGCTGGGACAGTGAGCCTGTGAACGCCAACAAACCGAACCAAATGAACAAGCTCTCCCAGTTCAGGACCAGGTTCGCCGCACCCTCCCCGCCGGTCAGCAGTTGGGCATTGAAAGCAAGGATGTACGCCAGGGGCAGCGCGCCGGCAAAATAATAAAACTGTCCGGCGATCACCTTGCCTAACCGCCCACCCTCCAACAGGTAAGGCGATGCCATCGCTGAGATTGCCTGCGCGATCAGATAAACCAGCGATGCGACGACAAGGCTGCCCAGCGCTGCCTCCAGCGCCGGACTGTTCAACATCCGGTCGGTCAGGGAGACGAGAATATAGCCGGGCAGGAAGACAAATCCGGCGACATAGACGCTCAGGGACAGGAAAGGCCCCAGGCTCCGCCCCCGGCCGGTCTCTGACACAACGGCCAGAAGCGCCATGGCGACAACCACACCGATCAAGACCCAAAGGAGAAACGGGTTACCGCCTCGCAGTACATTCAACACCACCGCGAGAGGGATCGCGGCAAACGTGATGATCATCACCGCGCCGCCGACAGCGACGTTTTTATCCGATTGCCGGTACCAGAAATCAACATAGCGGGAGATGCCGTTGCCAAGGACCCGAAGCGATTTGCCGGGCACCTGAGCCCATCCCGCCGAGCCGATCTCCGCCGCCACGCTTTCCAAATTTAAAACGAAGCGCGGCCGGTCATCCCAGCCGCATATCCAAACGAGGGCCAAACCCGCGAGCAACACGGCAGCGCCGACAACGATCAGAAAAGCGGCGAGCGCGACGTCCGGTTCCGGCGGCAGCATCATGAGACCATTCCCCTGCTCTTCCCCGGTTCAGTCCGGTCTTCTAGCCCCTGGTAAATTCGATTTCGCCGCCCGGCAGCAGGTATAAAACCACCGCTTCGCCATCGGTCACTGTCGGCTTGTGTGCCGAGTCCGGGCCATACACCATCCAGCCTTCCGGCGTGCCGTCGAACTTGGCGTCGCCTTCGGTCGGCATGATCATGTCGATCTCCCCCTTGGGGTGGCGGTGGTGGGGACCCACAATATCCTTCATCAGGACCACATCGACGCTGAACCCGTCGACATCCTTGATGACCCGGCCGAACTTGATTCCACCATGTTCCTGGGCGCAGAGCCAGCCTTCCTTGATGCCGGCGTCGCAGGCGGCCCGGATGTTTTTGAACACCTCTCCGTTCGGCGGAAACTGATCGTTGAGCGCCGCCGCCAAGTCCGCCTCCACGGGCTTGTCCTTGATCTTGGAGGTTACCTGCTGGATCAGGGACTGAAATTCTTCAACGCTCATGCTCTCTCTCCGGCTGAAAATTGTCGTGGGAAGAGGGATAGCCTGAAAGGACGACGGGCGCAATTGGGGAGGGGAATTATAGGAATTTAGGTCTCCAAACTCTCTTCCAAGAATTGCGTCATCCCCGACTCGCGAAGCGATTGTCGGGGAACCATGCAACCCGTGCCCATGGTCCCCCGAGACTTGGCCCCAACTGACGTTGGCTCCAACTCGGGGGCGACGCAGAAGAAAGTGACAAATGGGTCCACGGATGACGCCCTATACACAAACGATCCCACCCCCAAAATCATATTGTCCCTACCTCCATACTCGCCTATGATCCGGATATTGTTCGCCTACCGAACAATTTTAGCGTAAAGTGAAGGCGGATAAGGGCTACAGGGATAATCCAATGGATGGCGGCACGGCACTAGCACGAATTGTCACGACCGGCGAACGGTCGTTTGAGAAAGAAATCAGCAAGCTGCTGTTGGGCGACGGCGACGAATTCCACGGCGAAGGCATTCTCGCGGTCACCAAGGCGCTGCTGCAGTCCGGCGTCTCCTACGTGGGCGGCTATCCGGGCGCGCCGATGTCGCACCTGATCGACGTGCTGGCCGACGCCAGCGAAGAAATCCTCAAACCCATGGGCATCCATTATGAACAGTCGGCTTCCGAAGCCGGTGCCGCGGCGCTGCTCAGCGCCTCGATCAACTACCCGATCCGGGGCGCGGTCACCTGGAAGTCGGTGGTCGGCACCAATGTGGCCTCCGATGCGCTTTCCAACCTCGCCTCCACCGGCGTGGTCGGCGGTTCTCTGATTATCCTGGGCGACGATTACGGCGAGGGCTCCTCCATCATGCAGGAGCGGACCTATACTTTCGCCATGAAGTCCTCCATCCCGCTGATCGATCCCCGCTATAACCTGGCCAAGATGGTGGAGTTGACCGAACGGTCCTTCGAGATTTCCGAAGTCTCCCAGATGCCGGTCTTCTTCAACATGCGCATCCGCGCCTGTCACCTGACCGGCAAGTTTACCGCCAAGGACAATAAGGTCCCGACCTACAACGCCAACACGCCCTACCCCGAACAAATCTACGACGTGAACCGGATCGTTTTGCCGCCGGCGTCCTACGCCCACGAGAAAGCCAAGTTCGAAGACCGGCTGCCCGCGGCCCAAGAGTACGCCCGCAAGCACAAGGTCAATGAACTGTTCCCGGGCAAGGCCGGCAGCCGCTTCGGTATCATCACCCAGGGCGGCACCTATACGGTCATGCAGCGCGCACTCCGCCGGCTCGGCGCGGCGGACGCCTACGGCAACACGGACGTGCCGGTGCTCTGTCTCAATCTGGTCTATCCGCTGATCCCTGACGAGATCGAAGAATTCCTGCAGGACAAAGACAGCATTCTGGTGATCGAGGAAGGCAACCCGAACTTCATCGAATCCCAGATCGCCGAGATCGCACATCGCAAGGGCATCAAGGTTCGCATCCACGGCAAGGACATGCTCCCCATGGCCGGGGAATACACGTCCAACACGGTGCGCGAGGGCGTCGCCAAGTATCTGGCCGCGGAAACCGAGGGCGAGATGAAAGACACCGCCATCACGGCCGAGGCCGCCATCCAGAACGAACTGGCCGCCGCGCAGTCCCATATCTCCGCGCCGATGCCGCCCCGCGCGCCGTCGTTCTGCACCGGCTGTCCCGAGCGCCCAATCATGGCGGCGCTTAAGTTGCTGATGAAAGAGCGCGGCAAGTTTCATATCTCCATGGATATCGGCTGCAACCTGTTCGGCTCCCTCCCCCCGTTCAATGTGGGCAACACGGTCTTGGGCTACGGTTTGAGCCTGGCGAGCGGCGGCGCTGTCGGTCCGAACCTGGGACAGACCCGGGTGGCTGTCATGGGCGACGGCGGCTTCTGGCACAACGGCTTTTCCACCGGCGTGGTGAACGCCAAGTGGAACGAGTATGACTCGGTACTGATCATCCTGGACAACGGCTATGCCGCCGCGACAGGCCAGCACCGCCTACCGTCGACCGGCACCACACCCAAAGGCATGCCGTCACTTGTCACTATTGAATCGGCGCTTCGCGGCGTCGGCGTCGACTGGATCAAGTATGTGGACTCCTACAGTC
>JAYQGD010000231.1:2134-5054 GCA_038140415.1 Rhodospirillaceae bacterium | reverse complement strand
GATCTCCGCTCCCTCACGCCGCCTTCAGGCTGCTTTGTTCGAGAACGAAATCGGCGATGGCCGGCACGTCATCCAAGGCAAGGTTGGGCACCGCCAGGCCCGGCAGAGGCAGATCGCTAGCGACGCCGACGATCAGCGGATCATCGGGCTGCAGCAGCGCCTTGCCGACAGCTGGGCGATGCACTTCGATCTTGCGGTGGTCCGCCCACTTAAACCCTTCGACCAGCAACAGATCGACGGGCGTCATCCGGGCGATGATCTCATGCAGCTCGGGCTCACTGTCATCCTGATATTCGTGCATCAGCGCCCAACGGTTGGCGGACGCGATCATCACCTCGGTCGCGCCGGCGCGGCGATGCTCATAGGAATCCTTACCGGGCTGATCGATATCGAATTTGTGGTGGGCGTGTTTGACCGTCGAAACCGAATAACCGCGCCCGATCAGTTCCGGCAGCAAATGAGAGAGGAGCGTGGTTTTGCCGCTGCCGCTCCACCCGGCGAGTCCGAAAATTTTCATGGGTTCTCAGCCGGAATCCGCGGCCGTTTTTCCCGAGGGCGCCGGCGCGGATTTTTCCCGTTTGGCTTTGGCGGCGGCATTATCCATATCATCCACATGACGCAGACCGGCGCGCAAATAGTCGTATCCGGTGATCAAAGTCAGGATGGCCGCCAGCCACAGCCCTGCCACGCCGATATCGGTGGTGGAAAACGGCCCGAACATGGGCCCCGCCGGACCGACCAAAAGAAAGCCCAGCATCAGCATCTGCAACGTGGTTTTCCATTGGGCCAACTTGCTGACCGGCACGCCCATTTTGACGCCTGCCAGGAATTCCCGGAGGCCCGAGACCAGAATTTCCCGGCAGAGGATGACGACCGCCGGCAGAATGGCGAGGCCGGGAATACGGTCAAACGCCACCAGCATGACCAAAAGCGAACCGACCAGCAGCTTATCGGCGATCGGGTCCAGGAACTTGCCCAGTTGGGATTGCTGTTCCCAGGCGCGGGCCACATAGCCGTCGAAAAAGTCGGTGACGCCGGCATAGGTGAGCACACCCAAGCCGATCCAGTTGCCGTAGGGCGAGTCCAGATAGAAGGTCGCGATCAGCAGCGGAATCGCGCCGATCCGGGACAAGGTCAGAAGATTTGGCAGGTTGGTCAACATATCTTAAAAGCGACGTCCCTAATCGTCCTCCGGATGAAACCAGTCATAAATCCGCCCGGCCATAGCCCGGCTGATCCCCTCGACCGCTTCCAAATCCGTTAGGCCGGCTTGCGAAACGGCTCTGGCGGATCCGAAATGATGCAATAAAGCTTTTTTCCGGGCGCCGCCGACCCCCTGTATTTCGTCCAGCGGCGACCGTTCCATATTCCGTGAGCGGCGGGCGCGGTGGGTGCCGATGGCAAACCGGTGCGCCTCGTCTCTCAGCCTCTGGAGAAAATACAAGACAGGATCGCGGCTGTCCAAACTAAACGGTTCACGATCCGGTAAAAACAGCCGTTCGCGCCCCGCATTCCGGTCGGGGCCCTTGGCGATGGAGGCCACGGCCACGTCGGTGACGCCCAATTCCTCGAATACCTCGAGGGTCGCGCTCAACTGCCCGGCCCCGCCGTCGATCAGGATCAGGTCCGGCCACTGGCCCTTGGTGCGGTCCGGGTCTTCCTTTTGGGCGCGGGCAAATCGGCGGGACAAAACCTCCCGCATCATGGCGTAGTCGTCGCCGGCGTTGGCGTCGCCCTCGCCGATGCTGCGGATATTGAACTTCCGATAGGCGTTTTTGACGAACCCGTCCGGGCCGAAGACGATCATGGCCCCGACCGCATTGGTGCCGGAAATGTGGGAGTTGTCATAGACCTCGATCCGCTCCGGGCTCGCCTCCATGTCCAACTTCTCGGCGAGGCCTTCCAGCAATTGGCGTTGCGAGGCGCTTTCCGCCAGCCGCCGGCCGAGCGCCTTCTTGGCGTTTTCTTCCGCCAGTTTAACCGCGTTGCGCTTATCGCCCCGGGTCGGCACCTGGACGGAGACCTTGCGCCCGGCCCGCTCGCTCAGCGCCTCGGTCAGGACAGTTTTCTCAGGCACAGGATGGCTGAGTAGGATCAGCTTGGGCGGAACCTTATTGGCATAGAATTGGCCCAGGAAGGCTTCCAGCACCTGGCCGGAATCGGCGTCGTTGGTATGCACCGGATAATAGGCCCGGTTGCCGTAATTGGTCCCGGCGCGGAGGAAGAACACCTGGATGCAGACCTGCCCGCCCCGGTGATGCAGCGCCACCACGTCCGCGTCATCAACACCCCTTGTGGTGATATCCTGGTGGGCCTGCACCGTGGTCATGGCGCGTATGCGATCCCGCAGCACGGCGGCTTCTTCGAAGCGCAGTTCCTCGCTGAGCTCTTCCATCTCGGCGGCCAGCTGCTTTTGAATTTCCCTGGATTGCCCGGTAAGGAAACCCCGCGCCTGGTCCACCAGCTTGCCGTAGCCGGCCTCGTCAATGACATCCACGCACGGCCCGGCGCAGCGCTTGATTTGGTACAGCAGACACGGCCGGGTCCGCGATGCGAAAACTGAGTCCGTGCAGGAGCGCAGCAGGAACGCCCGCTGCAAAACAGCGAGGGACTGATTGACCGCGCCGGCGGAGGCGAAGGGGCCGAAATACTCCCCTTTCCGTTTGCGCGCGCCCCGATACTTGAGGACCTGCGGATAGTCGTGATCGCCGGTGATCAGGATATAAGGGAAGCTTTTGTCGTCGCGCAGCAGGATATTGTAGCGCGGCGTCAGTTTCTTGATCAGGTTGGCTTCCAGCAGCAGGGCCTCCGCCTCCGTATGGGTGGAGACAAATTCCATGGACCGGGTCTGATGGATCATCCGCTGGATGCGGATCGACTGGCGGGCGATCTGGGTATAGTTGGCCACCCGCTTCTTCAG
>JAYQGD010000231.1:0-2034 GCA_038140415.1 Rhodospirillaceae bacterium | reverse complement strand
GGATGCGGATCGACTGGCGGGCGATCTGGGTATAGTTGGCCACCCGCTTCTTCAGATTCTTGGCTTTACCCACATAGAGCACGTCGCCGCCGCCGTTCATCATCCGATAGACGCCCGGTCCCGTCGGCAGGTTGGCGAGGTAAGCGCGGATCACCTCCACGCCCGTCATCTCGTCCGCCGGTTGCTGCTCTTGCTCACTCATAAGACGTCGCCGTGCCGAAAAAATCGTTTAGTTTCAATTGTCAAATATTGAGGCTGCTTCGCCTCAACGCCACCACAGGGTTTCTATGTAATTTGCCCCGACGTCACTGTCCACGAAGCGTGTGTATAACTTTGTTGAAAAATGCAGGCCCATGGGGTTTTTACCAATAAATACGATATCTTAGGAATATTGCATATTTTTTATGCAACTCTGACAACCCACTGATAACAATAGCGAATATTGTGCAGGAGTATGACCGACATGTGACAAAGTCGGGGAAGAGTCGCCGTCAGATAAAATAAGGCGGATTAAGGCGCCTGTGCACAACTCACCGAGCGCCTGTCACGAAAAAATGGTTGAAATGCAATAGGTTGCGGGTCAATTGGCCGTTGATTCGCGGCCGCGCGCGGCCTAGCTAGCGGGGGCTGAACCTTTCGATTTCCACCCCGGCGCTGGTGGCGTCGGGAAACACATCCAATTTTTCCACCCGCACCCGCGCCGTGCGCACCCGAACATCGGCCAGGCACATCTCGGCGATCTGTTCTGCCAGGGTCTCAACCAGATTGACATGCCCTTTGGCGAGGAGATTGCGGATACCGTCGGCGACGTCTTCATAGCAGACCACTTCGGAGAGCCGGTCGCCGATATCCTCGGCATCCTCCAGCACGGCAAGATCAAGATTGATCCGGACCCGCTGGGGTTTCTTCTGTTCGTGCTTATGCACCCCGATCAGGCAGGTCAGGAGCAGATCGCGGATGAACACATGCCGGGCGCGGGTGCCCGCATCGGCAATGTGTAATGTATGTACGTTTGCGCCTGTCGTCGTCATGGTCGGTGTTCCTGTCCGCGCCGGTCTATTCGTCTGCGGCTCCGCCTTTGGGCGGCTGGCCCCAACCCAAATGCTGACCGGAGTCCAGTGCAATCATTTGCCCCGTCATGGACGGGGAGGCAAGAATAAAACGCACCGCGCCGCAGATTTCCGTCGGGTCAACCGGACGTTCCAGGGGCGTGGCCTCGAACTGGCGGCGGAACTGATCCTCGGACTGGCGGCTGGACGGCAACGTGGGGCCGGGCCCGATGGCGTTCACCCGGATGTTGGGCGCGAATGATAAGGCCAGGGTCTGCGTGAGCGTCCAAAGCCCTGCCTTGCTGAGCGTATAAGACATGAAGTACGGCGTCAGATTGAACACCCGCTGATCGACGATGTTGATGATATTGCCCTTCTCCTGATTGCCGAATGCCGCCGCCATGGCCTGGCTCAGCACGAACGGCGCGCGCAGATTGACCGACATATGATCGTCCCAGGATTGCTTGGTCGCCGTCGCCGCGGTGTCATCCTCGAAGATGGAGGCGTTATTGATCAGGCAGGTCATCGGTCCGAGTTCATCGGTCACGCGTTTGATCAATCCGGCCGTTTGGGAGTCATCGCGCAAGTCGGCGGCAAACGCTGCCGCCGTGCCGCCGGCGTCCCGGATCGCGTTTACGGTGTCCTCGGCCGCGCTATCGGAGCCGCCATAGTGCACCGCAACCTGCCAGCCGGCGTCCGCTAGGTCCAAGGCGATGGCCTTGCCGATCCTGGCCGCAGCGCCGGTCACCAAAGCGGTTTTGTGAGTGGGATCGGTCATGTGTCCTATCCGGCTGAAAATCCGGCCCGGCTAAAAGATCGCCGTGACGCCGAAACCTATAGAGACAATATAGCCGACATAGATCAGGAAGAAGAGCCCGGCAACCGGTCGGCTGATGGTCGTCGCCCCGCCAATCATGAACGGCATCATCAGGAGTGTCGCCAACAGCATGGCCCAGTTGTCGAGGGACAGGACGCGTTCCGGCAC
>JAYQGD010000230.1:0-5065 GCA_038140415.1 Rhodospirillaceae bacterium | reverse complement strand
CAGTTCCATGCTGCCGAAAGTCTCGATCCGGCTGACCGCCGATCTGAAGACCATGGCGCGCCGGGTGTCGGAGGAAAATTACCAGGCTATCGACGAGATAGCGCACGCGGCCAAGGGTTATTGCGCGGTGTTCGGCCTGCCGGAACTGTCCCTGATTATGGGCGACATCCAAACCGCCAGCCAATCCGAAGCCCCGGACGCCATCCGTCAGAGTATTTTAGCCGCCGAAGCGCATTTGCAGTCGGGGACTACAGAGGATAATTTGGACAGTGTTCAAGACGGTTAAAGAAATGACCGCAGAGGGAATAGCGAGATGAAGACGATCCGAATTCTGGTGGTGGAAGACCAGGAGCTGATCCGCGAGGGCGTCAGCGCCTTGGTCGGCCGCTCCGACCATTTCAAGCTGGTCGCCCGAGGCGCGCGCAACGGCGCCATGGCCCTTCGCCAGACCGATCTGGAACGCCCCGATGTCATTCTGATGGATATCTCGCTCCCGGATATGAGCGGCATCGACGTGACCCGCGACATCAAGGCCAAGTTCCCGGAAACCCGCATCCTGATGCTCACCGTCGATGACTTGGAACGCCGGGTGGCCGCCGCCATGCGCGCCGGGGCCGACGGCTATATCATCAAGACCGCAAACCCGGCGGAACTGGAAAACGCGATTCTGACGGTGGCGGAAGGTAAAACCTATCTCGACAAAATGTTCGACATGGAAAAGATCGCGCAAGCCGTGGAAGACTACTTCGAAGACGAGTCCCTGGCCAAACTCACCCCACGGGAGCGGGAAGTCATGCAGCTCATCGCCAAGGGCAACACCAACCAGGATATCGCCGAGCGGCTGAGTATCGGCATCAAGACGGTAGAGACCCACCGGTCCAACCTGATGCGCAAACTGAACCTCCATAACACCGCGGAAGTCACCGCCTACGCGCTCCGCGAAGGGATCGTGAACTAGCGCATGATCCGTTTCCTGTTCGCGGGACTTCTGAGTCTCTGTCTCTCACTTGAATCCCGCGCCCAAAACACAACGTACGGCCCGGCCTGCACCTTGGCTGACATGCCGCAGCCTGCCGGCAGCGGCCTGGGACTAAAGATCGACATCCTGGGGGCCGAGGATATCGCGAAATGGACACCTCCCGTCTGCACGGGCTGGGAGAAACGCCCGTTCGAATTCCTCATCCGCGGCGCGGCGCGGTTTCGCCACGAAGGCACTGCCGACGACATCGCTCGGCGGTTGGCACGGTTCCAGGACCTGACCACCATCAAATACTGGTCAGTGTCCAACCAAGAATGGCGGCCGCTCTTTTCAGACGCCACGGGCCTGGACGGGGCGGATGTGGACGGCCCGCGAGCACACCATGAGGCCGCGGACATCCAAGCCGGTCGGACGCTCTATTTCATGCAGGATGAGAACAATCCTTTGGGCCCGGTGGCCTTTCGGATCGATGTCCGTGACCGGACGGCCAGCCGGCTCAGCTTCAACAGCACCAACACCAGTGTGTTTCCGGTTTTGATCTTCGACGTGGTCAAGCCGGGCGGATTTCAGTCCTATTATCTGATCGAGCGGGAGGCCGGTGACATTTGGCGCTACGCGGCTCTGGTGCGCTCCAAGATCGAACACGCGTTCATGGCGCCTTCCGCCGCCTCATCCAAAAACCGGGCGCAGGCCTATTTTCGCTATCTGGCGGGCATCCCGACGGACACGGAGCCGCCCATCGCGAAGGAGTGAGCCGAATCAGTTCGGCGGGAAGGTGGCGAAGCACTTGTTGGACTGGAAGATAAACGTTTCCACGTAGTCCATGATGTCGGCCTTGCGGTCTAGGGCGTCCATCGCGCCCGCCAGGACGTGCCAGTTTAGGAGCTCGTGGTGCCCGGCGCCTTCCACCTCGTCCATGGAGCGATACCGCCAGAAGCCGTAATCGCCGTCCTTCAACGCCGCCAGCATCTTACGGTCAGACTCGAAGTCCGGCACCACATAGCCGGTGTTGGGCGACAGGAAACAGTGGGACCAGCTTGACGACGCCATGATGACGCAGCGGTACGGGCTTTCCGCCAAGGTCTCGGCCAGCTTGACGCCGAGCTCGTGACAGAGCGCCGGGTTGGGGCCCGGCGGGTCGGGCAGGCCGTTGACTTCCGGCTCTTCGAACAAATGGGCAAAGGCGCCCTTGGCGCTGATCACCGAGCTGCCGTAGCAGTTCACGTGCAGCGGGATGATCGGATGACCGAAACCCTTGCGGTCCACATCCATGTAGAGAACGGTGTAGTTAAACCCGTGGGCCAGCAGGTCCGAATGCAACAGCTTGTAGGCATAGGGCATGGAGATGCCGCGGTTCAATAGCCCGGCGGTGATGTACTTCGCGCCTTCCCGGTGGCCGTGCAGATGGATCGGCTCTTTCCGTGCCTCTCCCCAATAGTTGGGTTTCTGCGCCATGACGCCCTGGCGCCAGACATATTGGTCGAAGTCGTCATCCAGGCCGAACACGCAAAACGGCGGGATGATGTCTTCCTTGAAATTCTCGTACTGATCGTCGGCGATGATGACGATGAAGTCGGGATCAAAGTCGTCGATGATGGCGCGCTGCTTGCGGAAGTTCTCCCACATCCGTTGCCGATACGCGCCGGCAGAAGTGAGCCCCATGTCGTCGCCGATTTCCTCGGCCATGCCGTCCGGCCAGTTGGCCTCGTCCTTCCATTTGGGATCAATCAGCGGCGCGTTGATGATCCGCTGCCAGATGGAGCACAGTCCCTCGTCCGTGCCGGTGAGGCCGGGATAGTGGGTCGTGCCGATGCCGAGAATTTCGCCCATGGCCGTAGCTGACCATGCCGGTTGTTCCCCGGTCAAGCGCATTCGGCTCCGTCTACAAGCGGCTCGACTTGCCCCGCCCGCTCCCGCAAAATACGCCCCATCAATTGAAAGAAGAAGAGCGATGGCGAAGCAAACACCGATCCCCTGCGTCCTGATGCGCGGCGGCACGTCAAAAGGCCCCTACTTCGATCTGGCCGACCTGCCGGCGGACGAGGAGACACGGAACAATGTTCTCTTGGCCGCCATGGGCTCGCCCGACGTGCGCCAGATCGACGGGATCGGCGGTGCTGACTCCCTCACCTCCAAGGTCGCCATGGTCAGCAAGTCCGACCGCGAGGGCATCGATATCGACTACCTGTTCGCCCAAGTCTCCATCGACAAAGCGTTCGTCGACACCAACCCCTCCTGCGGCAATATGTTGTCCGGCATCGCGCCTTACGCGCTGGAGAAAGGCTGGGTGCCGATCCAGGGGGAGACCTCCGAGGTCACCATCTACAATGTGAACACGGATTCGGTCATCGAAGCGGTGATCCAAACCCCTGACGGCGCCGTGAACTATGACGGCGACGCGGCCATCGACGGGGTGCCGGGCACCGCCGCGCCCATTTTGCTGAAGTTCATGGGGGTCGCCGGGTCCAAAACCGGCAAGCTGCTGCCCACGGGCCTGCCAAAAGAGGAGATCGACGGGATTGAGGTTACCTGCATGGATGTGGCCATGCCCATGGTCCTGATTCGGGCCGCCGATCTGGGGATCACCGGGCATGAAACCCGCGATGAGCTGGACGCGAACAAATATCTCTTTAAACGGATGGAGCCGATCCGGCGGGAAGCCGGCCGGCGCATGGGACTGGGCGACGTGTCCGAACTTGTCATTCCCAAGATCGGGCTTCTATCCGAACCCGTGGACGGCGGCAGCATCACGTCCCGCTATTTTGTGCCCACGAGCTGCCATGCCGCCCACGCGGTCACCGGCGGCATATGTGTCGCCACCTGCGCGGTGATGGAGGGAACCGTCGCCGACGGGCTGAGCCGGGTAGACCGAACGGCCGAGGAGACCATCGTCATCGAACACCCATCCGGCAAGTTGAAGATCGAGCTCTGTGTGGACGGCCACGGCTCCGACCTGACGTTTGTTTATGGCGGCGTATTGCGAACCGCGCGCTGGCTGTTCGAAGGAAATGTTTTCGTGCCCTCCGACGTTTGGGCCGGCTGAGGGAATATTCCATGGACTTACTCTTGAACAATAAAACCGCGCTGGTGACCGGCGCCAGCCAGGGCATCGGCAGAGCTTGCGCAAAAGCGCTGGCGGCCGAAGGCGTGCAGACCGCTATCGCCGCCCGGCGGGAAGAACTGCTGAACGAGGTTGCCGACGAGATCGCCGCCGCCGGCCACTTGCGCCCTATTGTCATCGCCCATGACATTATGTCTCCCGACGGGCCCGAGAGCCTCGGCACAAAGGCGCTGGATGCCCTCGGACATGTCGACATTCTGATCAATTCCGCCGGCGGCAGCCGCAAGGTCGAACTGTACGCGGACGCCCAGACCTGGGATGAAGGCATGGACATGAACTTCAATACCCAGCGCCGGCTCAGCCATGCACTTCTGGCGCAAATGATCGAGCGCGAATGGGGCCGGATCATCACCATCAGCGGCAAGAACGAGCCGGAGAAGCACCCGGGCAAAATTAATGTCGCCATGTCGGCGAAGGCCGCCCTTCATGCCTGGTCCAAGGGGCTTTCCAACGAGGTCTCGAAGTACGGCGTCACCGTCAATTGCCTCGGTCCCGGCAAGATCATGAGCGAGCAGATCCGGCAGAATTATGACGAGGAACGGCGGCGCAAATACGCCGAAGAAGAAATCCCCATCGGCTATTTGGGCGAGCCCGAAGACATGGCCGTGTTGGCGGCGTTCCTTAGCTCACCGCTGGCGCGCTACATCACCGGGACGCTGATCCCGGTCGACGGCAGTTTCCGTAAATTCGCGTTTTGATTTAAAAGCCGCAGGACGCCTACTCAGCTTCGGCCTTGCGCGCCCGGTAAGACGACCAGGCCCGGAAGCCTACGACAGCCGCACCGATGATCAGGAAGATCGGCGCAAACGAGAATTTGTCCTGATATTCGAATTTCAGAAACACCAGGAAGCCGCTGTCGGAAATGATCATCGATTGGCGGAACGCCTCTTCCATGCTGGAGGTCAGGACGAAGGCGATGATGAAGGCGGCGGCCGAGAAATTCGTTCGCCGCATCACATAGCCGA